>JAQUMG010000004.1 GCA_028718265.1 Candidatus Omnitrophota bacterium | reverse complement strand
ACAGCCGGCGGCCGATGCGACTACGACAGGGGCTTTTGTCCCCATCAGGACCTGTGTTACACCAATAGAAGCTCCGCAACCGGCGCATAACCTGTGTCCGCTCGAAAGCCGTTCGGGTATTGTCTTTGAAAGTTCTTTCAGATTAGCCATTATTCTCTCACTCCGATAAATTGAATCTTTTCTTTTGTCTTGCCGCTTTTCGCTATATCGAGAAGCTGTCTGAATACATTTTCTATATCAGATTCGAATATGTCTCTTCCTCCGAGGCCGTAGATACAATTGATTATGAAGGGATGGGTCTTTTCGTCATAAAGAGCTGCTTTGATTTCGGAAAATAACGGCCCGCCCTGCGCAGAAAACGATTCGCTTCTGTCAAAAACCGCAAGCGCTTTTACTCCCGATAAACTTTTTGTTATGGCGTCTTTGGGAAACGGCCTGAAGACTCTGGGTTTCAGAAGGCCTACTTTATGGCCTTCTTCTCTAAGTTTATCAACCACTCCTCTTGCCGTTCCTGCTGTTGAGCTCAATGCGCATATGGCGACCTGGGCATCATCAAGCTTATAACCATCGACCAGATTGTGTTTCTTACCGAATGCTTTCTCAAATTCCTTAAATACTTCCGGAATAACTGTCAGCGCCTTTCTCATGGCCTCGGACTGCTGTCTTTTGTGCTCAAAATAGAAGTCCTGCAGATCAAGCGGCCCGACAGTAACCGGGTTAGCTATATCTAAAAGTGAAAACCTTGGCTTATACTCACCTATGAAATCTTTTACCGCCTTATCCTCAAAAAGTTGTACGCCTTCTAACGCGTGGCTTGTTATAAAACCATCCTGACATACCATAACGGGAAGGAATATATCCGGATGCTCGGCAATCCTAACCGCCATTATTAAGCTTTCATAAACTTCCTGTGCATTTTCGCAGTAAATCTGTATCCAGCCCGAATCTCTGGCACCCATAGTATCCGAATGGTCGCAATGTATATTGATGGGGCCCGATAACGCCCTGTTTACTACGGGCATTACTATGGGCAATCTTGTTGAAGCGGCTATATAGACGATTTCCCACATAAGGGCAAGACCGTTGGCCGATGTCGCCGTCATCGTCCTGACTCCGGCGGCCGCAGCACCGACGCAAGCGCTCATGGCGCTGTGTTCCGACTCAACCGGTATCATCTCTGTCTTTACTTTGCCGTCAGCAACGTATTGCGAAAATCCCATAACTATTTCTGTCTGCGGCGTAATCGGATACGCGGCCACAACATCCGGTTCGATCTGTTTCATCGCGTATGCAGCAGCCTGGTCTCCTGTAAACGGAACTAATTTAACCTTATCCAAAGTTACTTCTTCTCCTTTTCCATCTTTATGCACTTGACGGGGCAGACGGACGCACATATGCCGCAGCCTTTGCAGTAATCAAAATCGAAACCTGTCATTTTCCCGTCTTTGGTCTTTATTGCCGAATCGGGGCAATACGCCCAGCATATCATGCAATTGATACATTTTGATTCGTCGCGCACAGGGCAGAATGTCTTCCAATCGCCCGTCTTATAGGCCTTGGCCGTGCCGCCTTTATCTATAAGACCGCCGATGGGTATTTCTTTCCAGCCCTTCTGGCGTTTTATTCCGGAATTTTTCTTCATCATCAACCTATTTTAACTTCATCGTAGGCTCTTTTTATGGCCTCTAAATTCGATGCTGTCTTTTGTTCGCCCAATTTCTTTAAGAATTTTTTCTTCATTTTCTCCTGTATGACATCCAGAGGAACAACAGGTACGACTTTTATAAGCGCACCTAACATAGCTGTATTGGTCATCGGCGCCTTTATGGTTTCAAGCGCTATTTTGGTAGCGTCAACAACGGCTACTTTTCCGGTATTATAATCCAGTTTCTTCCTTATATCGCCTACCGACTCCCGGGTATTGACAACCAAGACGCCGTTTTCCGGAAGGCCGTCTAAGACTTCCGGCGTGAGCAATGTGGAATCTATGACTACTACGGCGTCGGGCGAGGTTACGCCTGAATGGACATTAATGACGCTGTCGCTGATTCTGGTATATGCGCGCATGGGGGCACCGGCCCTTTCGGGGCCGTATTCGGGAAAGGCCTGGATGAATTTTCCTGAATCTAACGCTGCTTCAGCAAGAAACTGTGCTGCGGTTTTGGCACCCTGACCGCCTCTGCCGTGCCATCTTACTTCGATTAACTTCTTCATTTTATGCTATACCTTATCAACTATGACTTCTTTAGATAGAAATCCATGTATGCGATATCGGCCAGAAGTGTTACAATGGCGCTTGATATGGCCATCACAACAGCGGCCACATAATTAACCATGCCCTTAAACGGTATCGACAAAAGTCCCGTTATTAAAGATGCGATGAACATTATAACGATGCTTATTATTACTAAAATAATCAATATGCCGATGATCTGGAGAAAATTTGCAGCGGCTACTGAAACGCCTTTTCTCATCGACGCCATAACTCCCAAATCGCCGGTTACCAGCGCGTATGCAGGCAGAATAAGGAGCAGCAATATACCTATAAGAGATATAAAGCCCAGGATCAGAAATACGACTTTCAATGCCGGTAACATGGCAGGTAATATTCCTAAGAATAATACGCCCCAGCCCACCGCTATTAATATAGTAATAAGGATAATACCTAACATGCGCATGAAATATTTGCCGCAATTACTTATAAATGATGCCAAACCCGTCGATCCGGATTTTACTAATTCTTTTATATACGTTATAACTCCGCCCTGAATAAAAATAGCCGCAAAAAAGAATATTATGCCCAATCCTATAACCGTTAAGGACTTTTTGATATCCATTTCGGCATTAACAGGCGCGGGGATAACCATTAAATTGATAACATTTATGAAAATATTGAATGCCGAAATAACTAAAAAGATCTTTACCGCGGCTACGCTCAGCATAAAAGCTTTTTTTATGGAATCCAACATTGTTCACCCCCTATTTTTAGTATTTTAACAAAATAGCAACGGCAAGTCAAATCAAATCTCAAGCCGGCCTTCGATAGCTTTCATTAAAGTCGCCTGATCGGCGTATTTTAAATCGCTGCCCACAGGAATACCGTAAGCAAGTCGCGTTATTTTCAATTTATAAGGCCTGAAAATCTTTGCAATGTAAAGCGCTGTCGTCTCCCCCTCCGTGTCGGAATTGGTCGCAATAAGCATTTCTTTTATCTTGTCTTTCTTGACGCGTTCTGTGAGTTCTTTTATCTTCAGTGATTCCGGTCCGATGCCGTCCAGCGGAGAAAGCCTGCCTAAAAGAACATGGTATATGCCGTTAAATTTTCCTGCTTTTTCTATTGCCGAAACATCGTTGGGTTCTTCAACCACGCATACGATGCTTTTATCCCGGCTTTCATCCTGGCATATGAGACAAACATCTGCTTCGCTCAGATTATTGCATATCCTGCAAAACCGTATCGTGGATTTAACCTTCAGGATAGAGTCTGCCAGCCGCTGGGCATCTTCCTGGGACAGCTTGAGAATATAGAATGCCAGACGCTCTGCGGTTTTTGTACCGATTCCGGGCATCCTGGAAAATTCTTTTATAAGGCTCTGTATGGAGCGCGCGTAACTAAGCTTGTTCATTTCTGGCGTTATTTTCTCTGACTCTTATTATTTTACCGTTGAACATGTCTAATGCGGATTGTATGAGGGGATTATCCGTGCTGTCCTCTTCCATTTCCTTTACTGTTTCTCTTCCGCCGCCGTCAGGGCCGCCCTGATAAGGTTCACCCTCGTTCTGCGCCGCTTCTTTCTGCTCGACGGTCACAAGTTTTATCTGGACGTTTATGCCGAGGATCGCGGATATTACGCTTTCAACAAATTTTTTGTTACCGGTATGCTCCAGAACTTCTTTATGAAAATTGAACTTTTTGATAAAGCCCAATACCACCGACGACCCTTCTATCGCGGTTATGTCGCCTTCCAGCAAATACGAGGCTATTGATATTTTTTTGCTTTTTATTTCCTGAAGAATAGCGGGCCATGCATGTTTTACTTTCTCAATAGTAAGCGGTTCTACGGCCGTACTTTCGACATTTACCGATACCGGCTTCTCCGCCTGGGACCCGGTGGCCTCTTTCTCGACTCCGGATACCGGTATTTCCTCGAGGACGGGACGTATTGCCTCTTTTACTGCCTCTCTTTCTCTTGTACTACTGCCGCTTAACGGTTTAACCGGGCCGATGTTAGACTCAAGAGCCGATACCTTATCGACGATATCTGCCAATGATATGAGTTCGCCCCTCATTGAAAGTTTGATAAGCGCCGCCTCCAATATAAACCGCGCGACTTCGGATTTCTTAACGGCATTCAGAGTAGCGGAAAGCGTATAAAATATATATAACAGTTCTTCGATCTTAAATTTTTTGACCTGCTCTTTCAGTACATTAATATAGTTTTCCGGAAAATCTATAAGGACCTTAAGGTCGGAACTCACGGAAATGACCATCATGTTGCGTATATAACTCATAAGGCCTATTATAAACTGCGACAGGTCTTTGCCTTTACTTATCATTTCGTCTATTATCTTCAGCAGGGCGGCCGTATCTTTCCGGCAAAGCCCATCCACGACCTCCGCGAGTTTATCCTCTTCTATCATTCCCAAGAGATCTATGACGTCTTCGCCGCTTATCTTCTCGGATGAAAATGACGCGAGCTGGTCCAGTATTGATTCGGCGTCGCGGAGCGAGCCGTCGGAAGCCCTAGCTATGGTAAATAACGCTTCTTCGGAAACATTAAGTTTTTCGGTACTTATTATCTTCTTTAATTTTTCGACTATGAGCTTAAACGGTATCCTGACAAAATCGAACCGCTGGCATCGCGAAAGTATGGTAGGCGGCACTTTTTCGGGATTTGTCGTGGCGAATATGAACTTCGCATGAGCCGGCGGCTCTTCCAGCGTTTTAAGAAGTGCATTAAAGGCGCCTATACTCAGCATATGGACTTCATCTATGATATATATTTTATACCTGCCGTAAGAAGGTGCGAATTTTATATTCTCCCTCAGCTCGCGTATCTGGTCAACGCTGTTATTGGAAGCACCATCTATCTCTATGACATCCATGCTCGCCCCCGAAGATATACCTTTACATGATATGCATTTGTTGCAGGGTATAGGTGCGGGACCTTTTTCGCAATTTAATGCCTTGGCAAATATTCTGGCGACGGATGTCTTTCCGATGCCGCGCGGTCCTGTAAACATGTAAGCATGCGCTACTCTTTGGCCCGATATCGCATTCTTGAGCGTAGTGGTAATGTGGTCTTCACCGACCACTTCTTCAAAAACCTGAGGTCTCCATTTTCGCGCGAGTACTATGTATGACATATAATTCCTTAAAAAATACTATTTCTTCGCTTTTCCCTGTTTGGCAACGGCTTCCATCGCCTTTTTAATTTCTTCCGGATTACCTAAATAATAATTCCTGACAGGCGTTAAATCTTCGTTTAACTCATAAACAAGAGGTATGCCGGTAGGGATGTTCAGGCTTACGATTTTTTCATCCGAGACATTATCCAGATATTTGACCAGGGCTCTCAAACTATTGCCGTGGGCGGCAATGATCACTTTTTTTCCGGATTTAATTACCGGCGCAATTGTATCGTGCCAGTAAGGCAGGAATCGCGCCACCGTATCTTTCAGGCATTCGGTCAACGGTATATCCTTTGGCGCTAATCCCTTATAGCGAGGATCATTTACCGGCGAGCGCGGATCATCCGGACTGAGCGCCGGCGGCGGTACGTCATAACTTCTTCTCCAGATAAGCACTTGCTGCTCTCCGAATTTTGCGGCCATCTCCGCTTTATTTAATCCCTGCAGGGATCCGTAATGTCTTTCGTTCAACCGGAAAGAATTATATACGGGTATCCACATCAAATCCATTTTATCCAGAGTAATCCAGAGGGTACGTATAGCTCTTTTTAATACCGAGGTAAAGGCTACGTCAAACACAAAACCCTCTTTTTTAAGGAGTTGTCCTGCTTTTTCGGCTTCCTCTATGCCCTTATCCGACAAATCTACGTCGGTCCAGCCGGTGAACCTGTTTTCCTTATTCCAGGTACTCTCACCATGTCTTAAAAGTACTAGTTTATAAATTTTGAACTCCTTTCGGAAAGGATTGGCAAAATTGTGCGGTTTCCGCATTTCAATATACGGATTATAGCACTTATTTTTTATTCTGTCCATAGTTTAAGAAGCCTTACTTCTAATAATTTCAAAAGTAAGGCTTCTTAAAAGTGCTTCTTCATTAGCTATAATATAGTTTTTTATTACGTCTCTGCGTACTTTACTTTTTTATTCGTTTTTATATCTACCGCTACCATAATCCCCCAAATTATAAAAATAATCAGGGTCATCGGAATGCCAACCCTCATCATCTCCGGCCAAACCTCAGAAAGGCCGGCAGTTAGAAAGGGTGGATAAAGAACAATTTCTCCGTGGGCAACATGTTCAACTGCTAACATTAATACTCCGCCCCACAACATTGAGTTTAACCAATTGAAATGGTATTTTTCGGGAACTTTTTTCCCTGCAGCAGTTGTTAATACTGCCGCACCGGCAGGAATAAGAAAACAAGCCATACATTACCTCCTCTTTAAGTTTGAGATTAAAAGCGAAATCCCCCAGGTTATAAACACAGGCACAAGCATCGCCACCCCTAACATAGTGCCATTTTTAATCATTCCGTCTGTTGTCTTTTCGAAAAATGCTCCGCCTTCATATCCTAATATATGGTCAATGAGAATCATTGCTGCCGCCCCCCAGAGCATTAAAGCCAGAAAGCCTAACCTGTAATCCTTGGGTAAAACAAACTTACCTGCCGTCGCGCTTGCTGCCGCGATCGAAGTCGTTACTAACCACATCTCTTGCCTCCTTTCGTATTTTTAAAAATTAAAAATCTATCTGCCCTCTTGTACCATATACAAATATTGGATTAGTGCCCTCATCGCCGGCTGGATTCCATATAAGCTGATAATCCGGGCTTAGTGCGAGCCACTTTGTAATCTGTAATCTGTAATAGGCTTCAAGATGGCCTTCGCCTTTGCCGCCGTGGCCGGCGTCCTTATAATCCTCGCTCGGGAATACCTGCCCTACGGCGACTGCCAATACGTCATCTTCCCTATTCCATGTTTTGCCATTCAGTTCGAGACCTGCTGACCATCCTATTTCTACAGGCGCGGTATTTGGGCTTGTACCAGCCATATTAATATCACCCCTCTGCCAGCCGAACCTTGCAAATACACCGGCTCTGTCAGTCAGCATCTGGTCGAAGCTGAATCCGAATCCGAAGTTTCTCTTTTCGTTATTGTCAGGATTAATTTCGCCTGTCCGAACAAGCTTTGAGTGGTTAAGACCATTATACCACCCGTATACCCTATAATTACCATTCCATTTTTCTTCATCTAAACCGAATGCCCGGGCTAGCATAAACGTAAGCTGTGTCGATACGAACGGTTTATCGAATATATCTTCCCATGTATTATTGGCGTTGAAATAAGAAGCGTTCGCAGCAAAATACGGTATAGCTTCCGGCGCGATGGTTAGCGTACTTCCGAATGTATTATCATTGGGCCATTCCACAACAGGGGAATTCCTGAATATACGGCCTAAGAACTGAGTTGTTTCATCAAAGGCATATTCATTCTGGTCCAGATAATTCGCCGGATCGAGCTTGCCGAACGTTAATATGAGCTGTTTGTTTAACAAATATTGTTCATACCACAACTCGGTAATAGGAACATCGCCTTCGGTATTGTTGGCATCCCTGTTAACATTACTATACAGGGATAATTCGCTTTCAACCGTATCGCCCTGTCCGGGTTCAAGATGAATCAACGCCAAACCCCAGTCATCAAACGCTTTTTCGATAAATATATCGCTCGACCATGAGGCATCGCACCTTGACTTAGATTTGCCTCCTGCGTTATTTGCGTCCGGGGTTCCCTGCACTACGAATGTCGCATCCGCCTGTACGCTGAGCCCGTAAGGTTTTACCTCAAGCCCTTCTCCCGGCTTATACTGTATCATGGCTTCTTTTACTTCTTTCACAGTGCCTTCCGTCTCAAGGATACTGCATCTCTGTTCACCGACCTGTTTCTCAAGTTCGGCAACCCTTGCCTTTAACTGATCCATCTCGGCAAGTTTTTCCTTTAGAGCTTTGATCTCCGCCATAAGCTCCTCTTCACTCGCCCACGCGACATTTTGCACACACGCAACACATGCAATAAAAAATACGACTGCTACAGAAACATACCGTGCCACTTTCATCCCCCTTTCGTGTTACTATTATAATATTCGTGCTACCATCAGGCAAAAAAATAATTGCTACCTGATGGTTTTACCCGTGCTGGATATGCTTAAGGACCCATGCTTTACGCCTTTTACAGATTTCAATGTATCTGCAAGCTTTGTAACATCTTTGGGCTGCCCTTTGGCAGCTATTATTTCTAAACAATTATCATGATCCAAGTGTATATGTTGAGTAGCGATGATTAAACCTTGAAAATCATGCTGGATGTCGGTAAGTTTGTTAATCAATTCTCTTTTATGGTGGTCATAGACGAGAGTAATAGCTCCCACTACCTCGCCTCCCGCCTGCCATTCTTCTTTTACAAGCTCCTGACGTATTAGATCGCGAAAGGCTTCTGAGCGGTTGGGATAATTTTTCTTCTGGATGAGGCTGTCAAACTCATCTATAAGTTTTTTTTCGAGGGAAACTCCGAATCTGAATAAGTTTGCCATATATTTCGGTATCACCTTTTTTGTAATTATAGCACAAAAATTGTATTTTTCACCCAAAAAAATACTGGCGGAGAGGGGGAGATTTGAACTCCCGATACACCTTTTCAAGCGTATGGCGGTTTAGCAAACCGCTGCCTTAAACCGGACTAGGCAACCTCTCCGTTTTATAACGTGTTATTTACCAATAAGTTATCAAGAATCGACGAGTTATGGACTTTTTCTATTTTCTCGTCTTGTGCTATATTTGTGCTATTTCCTTCTAACTTCTTGCTAAGTATCTCTATGGCACGTCTTTTATGATTCACTGATAAATGAGAGTACCTTTCCGTCATCCTCAGGCTCTTATGCCCCATAAGCTCTTTAATAGTCATCAAATCAACGCCTGCCATAACGAGATGCGAAGCGAAAGTATGCCTCAAATCGTGGAAGTGGAAGTTTATTATACCACACTTCTTCAGAGCTGTGTCAAAAAATCTTCTTATGTTTACGTGTGGCTTCCCGTTTTTATCGCAAAATACATATGGGCTATCTGACTTCTTCGGCGTCACAATAAATACCTTCTTCACGGCATCGCTTATCTGCACTTCTCGCCTTTCTCCGTTTTTAGTCTCAGTAAGGTAAATAATTCCTTTATCAATATCTATATCATGCCATTTCAAGCCAAATATTTCGCCTTTTCTCATCCCAGTATGCAATGCAACTATTATTATGTTCCTAAGATCAGGAGGGCAGTTATCAAGTAGCCTTAGTACATCCTCCTTTTCCAAATAGCGAGTTCTGGTGTTGTTCTCCTTAAACAGTTTTACCTTTCTGACGGGATTGCTGTCAGCTTTCCCCCATTGTATAGCCTTATTGAACATACATTTCATACATGCTATCTCTCTGTTTACCGTGGCTGGACTAGCATAAGTCCTTCTTTCTTCTTTATATTTCTCAATCATCATTGGTGTTATTTCATACAGATATTTGCCAGCAAAACAGCAAGAGAGATTTCTTAAGAGAATAGCGTCTCTCTTAGCACTGGAAGGCTTTTTATTAACATTTGAATGAAGCCTTAGAAAGATGGCAGAAAAATCCTCAAATTTTATTCGCTCTTTTTTCTTGATATTGAGAAACCTGCCTTCTTTTACCTCAACTTTTCTCTTGCCCAAGACTATCGCAGCGAGCTTCTTTTTTTCGCCTACCGCTTCCCTTACCCAGCGTCCTTCAACTGAATAACCTATGTACCAAACCTTGCCTCGTTTATAAATCATAATACACCTCCAAAAGTTATGATAGCAGATTTCTCGTCGGGGCGAAATCATTTTCATGATAAGGTTGCACTTTCTTTAGATCAAGCCATTTCTCAACTTCTATGATATTAAACTTAACATGCCTTCCAACCTTAAGATGAGGTATCTGACGAGTAGCTATCCAATAATAAATAGTGCGTTTACTAATATCTAAATACTGACTTAATTCATACGTACCCATGTATTTCTTTTCCATAATTTAGCATATGACAAGTTGTTCATTGTTAATTGACTTATCAGCCTTTCTTTTTTAAAGTAATGCCAACACAGCTAGCGATTTTTAAAGCTGCCATTCTCATCCATGAAAATGTACTACCTAAGAAGGCAAGACACAAAAACCGCTGGCTGGGTCGGCTATTTTACAAAATAAACATCATCTACGCAGCAGTTTTAAATCCATTACCACCTATGCCCTTTCTATTAGGGTTCTTACCAAACCTGTAAGGGTATAAGTAGCACATTTCTGAATCAGGACAAAGTCTTACTTCTTTAGCACTGCCCCTGCAGCAATTAACGCAATACCTGCGGATCGCCTTTAGCGGGGTCACCTTGCTTGTTTTCATAAAATTACTCCTTCTTGAGCAATGTTGTTCTTACACCAAGCTATTAAATACTTTAGTATTTAATCTAACAAGTATAATAGTATAAAAAAGTGTATAAGATCTTTTTTAAGTATAAATAGAAGGTATAAAAAATGCATTATATATAACTTAAAGTATAAGTTATACTATGGTAGAACCATTGCTTTTACGTAAGTATTCATATGCCTCTTTTATAGCTTTTTCTAGCATGGGCAAGTCCTTCATTCTGAACCCTGAAGTAAATTGCGGCTTTCCGCTTTCCCCCATATAAAGCCTATGAAACGTAATATTGGGTATAAGCACATCTTTACCTTCTACTCGTGCTGAATTCTGCCAAATACACACTCTAACGTCGCCTACCTTGATTGTTTCTTTTGCGTTATTAGCCATTTCGTTCTCCTTTTCAAGTTATAAAACATTATAAAATAAGTGGACATAGCAATGCCTCTGCATGCGATCAAGAGCCCTAGGGAGTAGCTGCTATTTGAAAAGAACGCTGGGGCTTTGAAATCATGCTGAAAATCCTTTTTGTAGGTCATCATAACGTTACGTCATCTGGCATCACCGCCTTTCTTTTTGTTGAGAATAAAAACTTAAAAATCTTTTTTGTTAGGTTAAATAAGTGGGCATAAAAATGCTCCTTAATCTTATAGCCGTAATGATTAAAGAAGCTACCTTGAACTAAAAATTGCTATTTGACACTAGCATATTGATACACTTTAAGTTACATATTAAATCATACTGAAACGTGAAATTACTACACCCTACATATGATTAAATGCCAAAACCCTCGTTTTGTTCGGATGCAATATAATTTTTTATTTTCTTAACCGTTTTAATATAATTTTCGTATACCATTGTCTTAGGCTTGCCCATTTCCTGAGCTATGATACCAAAAGTCTTATCTTCTGCGACCTTTCTGTATATTATGCCATACTCATCGCTAGTCAGATATTTCTGCAGGTCTTCTATAGCAAAATTGATGTCCGTTAGTTTCCTTGGATCTCCGTTCTGCAAAACATCTATAGCATGTATGGGGTTGGTTGCCCCCTCCTCTTCTTCGTTGTCATATTGAGGTTCATTATGTTTGATTATCTTAACCTTATTGCTAGCAAGTGCTTCTGTCAATACGTCTTTGGGTCTTTCTACGTAGTCTCTTAAGATTCCTTTAAACCTATTTATAACTGACTTACAAATTAACTTTTTAATTTCCTCGTCAGGTTTTTTAGATTCATACTTATCATAAACCTTTCTTGCGGTTATATAACCCTCTTGCTCTAAATCAGTCTTGTCAAAAGCAATGGCTTTATAGAGGTCCTCATATCGCTTGAAATACTTGTACGCAGTATGACCTATAAAACATTTGACGGCATTATATATACTCTCGAATCTGTCCATGCTTTTTAAAATATCATTTTTGCTATAGCCTATTCTTTTGAGTTCGCAGATAGTGCCATAACGCATATCTCTAAACTCCCATTTGTTTTTCACCCCATTTACCAAATACGATTTTACGCAATCTTTAATGTTACTTATCGAATCATTTGTTACCATACCACCACACCCCTTTCTTGTTGTGAAACTTGTTGAATTTCTTGTTTTAAAAACATGCTTATAAAGTGGTCAGAATAATACCTTAACATTGACAAGCTAACTTACTCAAAAACAGGGAAAATTACTACAGGGCAGGGATAAACAGTTTGAGGCGTCCCCTTCTCAAGTCTTGCTTCAAATTTACCATGCCCCTCAATTGAGAATATGCAAATACTGTCTATTACTACCCTCTGCGAATTAGTATTTGATATATCTGGGAATCTAGGGGCTCTATTTTTTGCAGTGCCGTTCTTTTCGTATTTCGGACCGTACTCTGCTTTATTTCATATCTGGCAGCAATAGCTCTATGCGTAAGACATCCTCTATAATATTCCCTTAATATTTTTTGTTGCATAGAGGGTAAATTATTTAAGATTTCATCAAAGCGTACATTCAAAACGTCACTAGCAAAACATCTTCTAGCATTTCTTCTAAACATGCTAGGTGGACCTTTAATAGTTTTTCTTATGTTAGTTAAGCAATACCAAAATAAGTAATAATAAACATGCCCTAAAAAACGCGATTTATCATCACGTGGTGTATACGCTAAAATACGTTCCTTAAGTGTTTTGTCTATAATGCCATAAATAGAAAGGGTATTTTTAGGCAGGATTGTTTTATAGCGGTACAATTTTAGGGAAATATGTCTTAATAACATATGAAGATTATTCTTAATTTCCTTAAAATCTTCTTCCGATTTAGACTTTTGGTACTTAAATACAAGTTTCTCTAAAACGTCGCCTGTTTCGTAACTTTCTTTATTGTATTTTTTAGCAACCCGTTTTTTAATCATTATTTACCCATAAAAATTCAGGGTATAGAAGATTATTTTCTTGCAACTCCTTTAAAATCAACGAAAATGATGTATTGTAATAGTAAATTATATTACCTTAATCATAACGAAATATATAAAATATATTAATTTGAGGATGACTTCGCGTTTCTTACAGCGAGAATTGGGTCTGAGATCTAAACTCTATTTGCCTTTAACATTATGCTCTGCCTCAAATACCAATATCTCATTTTCCCCATTGCTTCTCATCTTCTTTATGACCCCAGAATCAATTTCAACATTGTTGGATTTAGAATCAATTGTTATAAAGCTAGAATATTTTTCCAAAAGAAGATTCACCAAACTTAGAGTCATGCCGTTTTTAATCATAATGATTTTCTGGTTATCATTAGTTCCATATTTAATAGTATCGTATAGACCACTTTCAATCACATTACAATCATTCATAACTTCTATAAATTTAATAAGTTTATTATCAATAAATTCTTGCTCTTCTTGAATTTTAATTATTGCTAAATTAATACGCTCAATAGTCGATTTTTTGCTTATGTCAACCCAAAGCTTTCTAACCCCGCCTCTCTTTTCTTCCCCCCATTTTCCGACATAAATTAGGGCATCTTCGCCTTCCAATTTAGACCAATACCTAAGAAAGCTGTTTATCATTTGATTGTACGATTCGCCTTTTATCCTCCAGCTTAAAAACATATCATAGAAATTTCTAGTCTTTTCACGCTCTAAACGCTTCACCTCATTAAAATTATCGTCTTTCTTTATATGAGCTATAAATATTTTTACCATAAAGTCAATCACATCTTTTACTGTTTTAGCCCGAATATTCTCTATTAATATTTCGTTAACTGAAGATTGCAATTCATTTTCATTGTCAATAATATCAATTTCAACTATACTATTAGCAAAACAACTTTTACCAATATCAGTTTTAGCATATCGGCTAGTATCAGCAGCTACTGTTCCTGGGGCTATATTTTCAAGAAATTCTTCTGCTTCAATCTTTTTTCCTTTATTACTTTCCGTTATCTCCGTTTCTTTTAATAATACATTCTCAGGTTTTTCTTTTATTTTTTTATCCGCCCTTATGCTCCCCTTTAAAAACTTTTCTATATCGGCTTTCTTGTAAGTATACCCTGATGATATAAGAAAAATCTCGGGTTCCAGCATATCTAGGTCGCCATTATTAGAATTAAATATTTCCTTAAATCTGCACACTCTGCCCACTAAGTTCTTAAACTGCGAAGGACTAAGCTTACCTTGTCCTTTTCTATAATCAAGTATAAATAATTTTTCAGCAGGTATATTTACCCCCTCCAATAACGTTGAACTCGTCACTATAAAGGAAATTTGATCTTCGTTGGAAAATAGGTATTCAATATACGATCTTACATTGTCTGGTACCGACCCATGATGATAAACAACACCATATTTCAGACACTCAATTAAAGCATAATCTTTATGCAAGTATTTAGAGATATCTTCGCATGCTTTTTTTATCCTTTCAGATTGACGTAGATCTAATTTTCCTTTAATTTTATCCGCAACCTCTTGGATATTAATTGGTTTATTTAGATATACAATATTCTTCCTGCCCTTTTTTTTCATAATTAAATCAATATCATTTACGTAATTTTCATTACCAGTATTAATAAAATTATCCATAAACTGGTCATAAAGTTTTAGCTTGTTGCCTCTCTTAAAATCATAGCAATAAAACTTTTCTATTTTAAGATACTCATCAATCTTATAACCCTGAATAGAATAAGACGTATGTGATACTTTGAGATTTAAATTATTAACTAAAAATGGAGTCAGAAATTTAAAAATAGCATGACTATTTCTTTTTTCTAAAGCTACGATAGAAGTAGCCAATAATCTATTTCGCGAGTCATCTTCTAATAAGTTATGAGCCTCATCAACAAATATCAATCCAAAATTGAGTTTTTTATCTTTATTAAGCAATCTCAATAGTCTTTCTTGCGTTAAAATAGCTATAAAATTATTATCACCCTCAATATACATTTCTGGATGGGTAATTATCTTTTTCTTGTTCGAAAAATACTTTGAATTTATAACACGCTGCTTTATCTGTGCTAACAAAGCTTTCGTTGGTACTAAGATACAAATGTTACCGTTCTTGTAACTATATACTACCGATATCATCAATGCTGATTTTCCATAAGAAGTAGGTGCAACAATCACATAAGCCTTATTGCTATTTTTAATAAAATCTTCGCCCATTTCCAATTGTTGTTCCGTTAGATATATATCATCCTTTTTGAAGTTCTCCTTATAAGATGATAAAAAACTATTAAAAAAACTCTTCTCTATACATTTCTGAGTAATATATTTATTCTCAATAAATTTTGCGATAGGTATGTACCCCTTATTAAACGCCACATCATACAAAGGAATAAAATCTTTATACCTATTGCTATATTGTAAGATAACTCTATATCCTAATTTTTTAACAAAAAGATCTTCGGCATTTAGAAACAAAACTCCTAGTTTAAGCAGTTTTAATTTCTCCCCTTCGCTAAGGTCAGGGGTATTTACAAATTTTCTATATAAATCAGAAAAACCAGTTTTCTTAATAATCCCCAAACTAATCTTGTCCATTACTTGCCTCTGATATCAAAAACTTCTCAATTTTCGTATATGTTTCTTTTTGTATAGAAAAAATGATGATTTTACAAAATGATTTTTCCTTTAGGATTTTTTCTCTTAAAGCTTGGATTTCTTTAAAATCAAGTTTATCCTTAGGGCTTTTATACACAACTGAGGTTAATACAACATTTTTAGATAAACTTGAAACTTTACCGTTTTGGGAAGCTGAGTAATTTTCGTTAAGAATTTCTAATACCAATTTCTTAAATTTAGTATGTTTTTCAAAAGCTATTCTAACTCCATTGATAGCATTTAGCCATAGATCGTCCTTGTTGCTATTTAGTCTTTTTTTTATGTCATTTTTGGCTATTCCGATAAGTCGTTTGTTTTTAACGTTAGATAATTTTTTACCAGCGTTTCCCGCTTTTACTTCCGCAAACCACAAATCCTGACTTTTGACGTTCAATAAAACCAGATCAAACCCTTTTTTTATACTAGGTTCTTCCATATTGAAAAAAGGTGATGCTATTTTCATATTTTTATCACAATGTGAAACTAAAAGATGTGCCAATAGCTCGCCAATCATCCCTTTTTTTGTTATTTGACCCTTTCCCTTATAACGATTCATAAATGTCTTTAGTGTATTCTTGTAGGAATACGCATTATCGCTTGAACAGCCATGACAAATAGATGTCAACCTAGTTCTTATCAAATTTTTCAATTCATCAGAAAAGCTATCAATAATACAAAGCCAAACACTACTGTCGGCAGCATCAATTTGCTTCGAGACGCCTTTAATCATAATATTTTCGCTTTTTTTCTAGACTATTTTATCTTTGCTGAATATTTCTTCTGGTTTTACTTTGTATTTTGGTGTCGTCCTATTTGAGGACACCCTGCAGGGCTTAGCTTTCTAGAACGGTACTGCATTCTAGCTAAGTTACCTGTCCTAAGCACTGCGTCCCCTTATGCCCCCATTAAAACAGGCATACAACTTCGGCAAAACCATAAGATAGCAACTAAGAAAAACATAATAAGCCATACACTAATAGCTTTTGCAAAAAATCTCCTGCTTTTTTCCAATTCATCGTAATAACCTTCTTTAAAATATTTATGCCATTCGCGAGGCAAGCCTACATCATAGCCCCCGAACAGTAAATAAAATAAACATGCTGAACTGCTTTCGAATTTATGCTTGTTTTTAAAAACGAAAATGAAGTGAAAACACCAAATCGCTAAAACATAGGTGGCAAGAATTATGAAAACTATTAAGAAATCATTATCTTCCGCTGTAATTATTCCCATTAATACATTTCCGTGATGCCCCACCCTGCCAGCGGAGTATGTTCTCTGTTATGATTTATATATTTCTTCAGCTCTTCCACATATTTGTTGAAATCTATATCATAATACTGATGATAAAATTTGCTATTATAAAATCGTCCTACACCGCTCCACCCCTCAACGACACTATAACTTTTCCTTTTGTCATTATTCGATTTTAAATACAATAATACCTTATCATTAACTTCAAAAGATGGATCCTGTACATCAGCTTCTAAGTAAGGCTCGAAGGCGAATTTCACCCACACGGTCGAGATAGCCTTCCCTTTCAACGCTTCTTGCACAGTAATTAGTGCGTATTTCACATTAACATTCCTCTCGGTTCTTTCATTAACCACTATCTCACCAGATTCCTCTATTCTATTAACAGTACCTATGACTATTAAATCTGAGGCATCTGCCAATTCTTCTGGTGAAATTGGCCCTACTTCAGCCGAAGCTTTTCCTATAACACCGAAAATGCCTATGATTATTATATAAATACCCGTTGTGACTACAATCCATTTATTCATATTTACCCTGATTTCATTATTTCTTTAATGCTCCAAATAAAGGAATAACCCATAAAACAATTACCGCTAATAAAATTATACCAAGACCCCACCAGCCAATCTTTCTGTCTTTAGGTTCAAAAAAGGCATAAAGTTTAAATATAATACCAAGCACTGCAGGAATAATAAGAAATATTCGTGATATATGCAATAGCACTATTAGTATTAAGGATATAACGGAGAATATCCAAAACCAATAATAACTTTTCACCTAAGCTGCTCCTTTATCTGCCTACCTATCTTAGCCATCGACTATAGGGTTATGGCTGTTCCTGTGTACTTCCAATATACCTCGTAGAATGCGAGTATTTTATAAATATGGTTTAATTCGCCAATACCAGAATCCTAAACACACAAAAATAGCTGGAATAATATAAAGTGGGTGGACATTCTGTTTTAACAGCCACCGTAAAATCAAATAACTTATTAAGGCGATAAGCCAACAAATAAGTCCTTTTTTGAAGTCTTCCTTTTGCAACTTAAGCCAATCCTCTCTCCTCACCTAAACTGCTCCTTTACTTAGGAATGATATTAAACACTATTGTAAACAGACCTAAAATAAAAACCATCGTACACATTATAAGAAAAAACCAGGCACATTTATGACAAATTTTTTGGTATCTTTCAAAAGGCATTTTATCATAACCAAGAAATTTAATTTTCTTTGCCGACTCATACGTAGTTTCGGCTAAATTGCCCCATACGAAATAATACCATATGGTTAAAACTAGCCCATACCATATAAACAAACTTATTAGTGGACTGATAATTGTTTTATTACTAGTAACTTCGTAAAGAAATATACCTAGTATTATTATAACGAAAATTCCAACGATATTTGAACTAAGAGATTTCCCGATTACTTTCACTTAAACTGCTCCTTTATGTCGGGACGAGTAAGGTAATAAAGTATAATAAGATTGATAACAAGGCTAAAGGTATCTTTACCATCTATTATTATATTCAAAGTCTTAATACCTAGTAGATGGACAACGAAAAGTATCACAACCACCACGCAGAATATTTTTGCAATCCATGTGGTTACTAATAATGCCCATTTTTGCAGTTTAAGCAGCCCTCTGCCCAAGAAAATAACGCCTACCCAAAAAATGGGATCGTAAGCTGAATAATGCACACAATTGAACAAATATTGTGAATTTTCCGAATTAACGAAAAAGGTAATAATGAACAAAGTTAAAAATGCTGCAAATCCGCTTAAAATAAACAACCATCCTATTATGGAAACTTCTAAGGGTCTTTCCTTTTCTATGCCCATTCTAGCTTACCTTCGATATACATTTTATTAGCGATTAAATAATTTCCTTCTTGGTATAAGATATATCAATATTACTGCTTCAATAGTCATGTATATAATTCTATACATCCTTTCGCTCGTATATTCTTGCCAAGTCACATCAGGTCTTAGTGTTTTTAAATAATCTATGTCCACAGTAAATAAATTAAGCAAACGAAGCACAATGAATGTTGATAAGTATAGCACGCATATTATCAAAGCGTTTCTTCGTAACTTAAACAAGCCTATTGCAACGTAGAAATATAAGAGCGTCATTGCTAAAAAATAGATATTTACGGCTACACCTGAAATAGCTATGTGACCAACAAATATCACATTTGGATAATTGGAAAAAAATACGTATAATAATAAATATAAGGCAAATATAAGAATTACTGCGGATACAATAATTACTCCTAAGGGCAGTTTAACTCTTTGCTGAATAGACATCTTTTTCGGATTAAATATTTCTTTAGCTGAAGGCGTACCAAAATACCAAAGAAATGCGATGGGCAATACTACCAAAAAAGTAAATATAAACATAAAGGCAATGGAATCGATGGCAATTGCACTCTTATCTAGGTTGCCAAAACCTGTCGCTATTGCCATGCAAAAAAATACTCCAATAAAAAGTGCTATCACCGACATAATAAACAATGAGTATCTGGACCAATTTTTTACCAAAATAAGTCCTAGTCCTGTCGAGATTAACCATAGTGCTATTAAAACATATACTACGATCATTTGCCGAATTTCTAATGTATCTGAATTAGAATTAAAAGTAATAACGCCGAAAGTAATAAGGAGGCTTGCGATAATGCCTATGATTACAATGTAAGCTCCCGTTGCATTTATAACCCATTTTTTCATATTTTATTTCGACTCACTTTCGACATAACAGTACAAAAAGAGGTACGCCAAACATAAGTGAATACATAATTATTAGAAATATTGTTCTGAATATTTTTTGATAGGGCTTTCTTCTACTTAACGGATGATGTTTTGGTCTTCTTTGTTCTATGTAATTTACTATTTCATGGTATCCTTCAATTTGATCTGAAAAGCTCGCCATTTTCTTTTTACCGTTTTCCTCATAGGAAATAAAATATAAACAACCGCCACCACCTCCAGCTTCTCGATCTATTCGATATATGTCTTTTATATTTATTTTAGTAGCCTTGTCAGGCATTTTTATAGTAATAAAATCATCTTCAATTATAACTCGAAGCCGTGTGGTGTAAAAATAAGAAAATAGAAATGCTATTACTGCTATTCCAAACATAGCCGCCAATGCTGGAAATCCTTTGGCAAAACTCATGTGTTTTACAAGCGTATCGTATACATAATACAAGCATAGTATCACTAAGACGGCTACTATTTGAAATTCGCTCGATTTAAAGTATACGATCCGATATTCTTTTTTCACTTAAATTGCTCCTTTACTTTTCTTATACAACATGTATAACAAACGAGCTTCAATAAGTGCGAGAGTTAAGGATATAATGCCTATAGGAAACGGCGGGCTCGGTTTAAAAAGCCCTAATACAAGTATAACGTTTACGACTAATAAAATATAACTAATCATGCCCAACAGTAAAATTTTAACCGCTAATTCGAAAAATCGCTTCACTTAAATTGTTCCTTTATGTAGGGACGAGTGAAGTAAAATAATAATCCAAGCATTGCTATTACTTCAATAATAGTAAGAAAATCTAACGTCATCTTTGCAAAAATAAAATCACCCAAAATCCAAATCATTTCAATAATAATGAGAGCAATAAGAATTTTTCTACCCCATTCATTAAGTCTTCTGATGCCTGCACCAGCAAGGAAAAGAGCTACAGAGAAAAGAAGACATAATACCCAAACTACCGTAAGTGGTAAAAAGAGAGCTAAACATTCGTTTTTTTCTGTTCCTATCATGGATAAATACGCTGAAAATGAGACATGCTTATAAACTGCTATAGGATACTCTATTACAAAAACAAGAATTCCAAAGATTCCCATGCACAAAATTCCAATGCTTATAATTCTAAAGCTTATGGATTCTTTCTTTTTCACACGTACTCCTCATTTATTTTAAAGAATGTGTGAAAACATTCTTGCGTTATTCAAAGCGAATGCTTGCATTCTGCCATTTAAGATCCTACTTAAATATCAATACTCTCCTTGGATATCACTTTTTCCCTTTATCACCTTAATGCACTTTTAACATCAGTAACAATCCGATGCATTGCCTGCTGTAGCGACCGCTCCAAAATAATCCCGCAACTTTTGGCAGTAGAACCCCAATTTAAATCAGTAACTCTGCCAGAATACATCTTATCGAATAGCGTATTATTGTCTTTCTTTACCGTAACTTTTAACCTTACCTCGCCTTCATAATAAGGCGAAACATCGCAGCACACTTTTAAAACTTCACCACTAATTGTACACATCGCTTTTTCTTCTACGATCGTATAACCAGCATTCTTTAATTCCGATTTTACTGCATCAGTGACCCATTCCGATATATTTGTATCGGTAACAACATCTGCTGTTTTGTTACCATGATTATCCCTTATATTTCCAATAATATCCTCGGACCTTGTATCTGCGAATTGCGAAACTTGAATAGTAATGTTGTTGGATAATGAGGATGGAGTAATCGGTGAATATTTTAAAAATGGCTTTAGCGTGTCGGATGCACAAGCGGATAAAAATGCTATAATAAAAAACGCGCCAAAAATAATAACACTCTGCCTCAAATATTTTTTCATAGATTATCTTGCCCTTGCAATATACTAGCCACTCTCTACAGATTTCGCTTCTTTAAAATCGCCCGCGTTCAAATATTTTTTTCTTGTCGTAGATAAGAGTGGGGATTTCAACCTGCTCGTTATGGTATTTTAGCCCTTCAATTTTTATTCCAAAGCGATCACCTGGCATCGGCATAAGAACATCAAATCGAACAGCGAATCCTGTCTTTTCTTTCGTCAGCAATTGTATATCTATTTGGTCGAATCTCTCCTTGTCGGCGGAACGCTCGTCTTCGTTGAGAAAAAATAGTTCTTCGCTAAAGGGATAGATGTTATCCAACTCGCCTTCTGGCCATATATATCTTACTGAAGCATAGCGTTTATCATCTTTATCTACATAAATTTGCATTGGATTAAATGTAAAACCTTCTTTTTTAGGCACAATAACTACTTCAATATAGAAATAGTTAGGCCTTAAACTTGTATTTTCAGGATAATATCGTTCGGAAATTATTAATTTATCATTAAAAATCTGTTTTTTATACTGCCAAAATATAAAATATTCATCTACAGATTTATATATCCGATTAGCAGGTCTTATATACATCAAAAAATTATTATTAACAATCTTTATTATGCCACTTGGCCAAACTACATAACCCTGCCCCTTGGATGGAAAACTAATATCAAAATTATCACCCATAGAAGTTGTAATATCCATCGCAAATGCAATGTAAGAACACGTAAGCAAACAAGTTGTCATTCCTGCAATAATGGTTTTTCTTATCATATCTTTTGGTTTTATGAAATTTAGTTAATAAGTATGTTAATTTTTTCTATGTCGACATTGTCTAAACTACGCACAGTCAAAATAAGATTATAATTCGAAGCTGTTTCGATTACTTCTTTTGGTACACTGAATATAAGTGCACCTTCTTCTGTTTCACCCTTATTAATCTGGCATGATTTAAAACATCTCTTTTGTAATTCATATTTTACAATTGCCATAAAAGATTGGTCTATGGGTCCTGCTCCACCGATAGCCTCTCCAGCCATACCACCAATCATACCACCAACGCCAAGCATAGCATAATTTCCAGCATTACTTGCTGAGGTTTTCTTTTCAATCTTCTCAATAACATCAAAAAGTTTCCCCGCTGTATATACATTATCATTTGCATCTTGCAGTGTTATACCATCTAAGGAAATGACTATAGGCTCTTCAGCGTTAACTTTGCAATAAATCGGCACCATCTGAACACGCAAAGGATCAAAACCAACATATTGCTTGGCAAGCTTTTTATCCAGAATTAAACGAGCGTGCACGGTGCATGATTTACCTGCCATAGATTTAGCACCTTCATTAATGTTTAGACTTTCTAAGGGTTTAAATTTATATTTTCCTTTACCGTCAGTTTCTAATTTTGCCTGAATACTATCAAAAAACTTATTGTTACTATTTTGCAAAAATAACCTGCTCCACGGCTTCCCTTTTAAATATTCGTATTTAGTATTAACTTCTGTCCTATTTGCATCTAATGGAATTAGAGTAATTACAATCTTACGCACTGGATACGGACCTGGTAATAATCCATCCGTCATGCCATTTGGAACTTCTATGGGTTTTGTTTCAATAATCCCCTTTTGCATATCTAGTTGCGAAAATTCTTCAAGCTCTTGGTCTAAGCTAATTTTTATAACATTAAATACATCCCTCATGGGAAAATCAAATGTTCTTGAACTTTCACATTCTTTTTGACCTTTAAAATTTTTGAAATCTTCTTCACTATACACATCGGGAAAAGTATTGATGTAGACGGCTTCTCCTATATACTTATCCTTCTTGTTTCTAGCATTTAGTACCGCATTGGCACCTTTCAACCTAGCAGTAGCAAGCAACATATCCATGCCCTGTTTGTGGGTGCCTCTTCCTTGCTCAAACTCCACTGGGCCTATTACTTTGTAATCAACGCCTACGGGTAACGAACCTCTATATAAACGAACACCATATTGAACATGATCGCTTTGTTCTACAATTTTTTCTTGTGCTAAGATGGGCAACTGCGACGCTAAAACCATAATTGTCATAATAAATACTGTTTTCTTCATTTATCCACCTCTTATAGTTAAATATTTACACCTACTGCATAGAGAAAGACGGATACTGCAATGATCATAACTGAAAAGATAAAAGTAAATATTACATCTTTTTTATCATACTCATAAGCAAAATCGATAAAAGGAAAAAATGCAAGAAATGTCGGATAGAACCATTTCTTAGTAATTCCCACTGATATTAACTGACATATAAAATAAACTATAAAAAATATTAAAAACACAAATAAAATTTTGAATAAATCACATAAGAATTTCCCAGTTAATAAGATATTGATGCTTTTTTCTTTAAAAATAACTGTTAGCAGTGTTATGAAATAAAAAAGAAGTGCAACGCCAAAAAATATTCTAAGGTGCTTAAACAGGTCTTTCATGTTTCTTGTTATCCATAGCTCCTTGTACTCTTAGATCATAAAATAAAAAAGCAACCTGCTACATACAAGTTGCTTAAAATTCACTCTATTTCAAACTCCATATCCCCTCCCTCAGCTGCTTACTTCTTAATCTTACTACGTCGGAGGATATAAGTCAATTTTAAAAGGGCATAAAAATACTGTTCTTTTACGTTTAGGGCTTGTTTATTGCGGTGGTAAGTGGCAAAGATAGGTATTGTAGGGTGTATTTCATATTAATAAACGACGCTGCGTAATTTGACCCCCCCCTGTGCTATTTTTGTGCTAATAATAGTCATCACACGCTGTCAATGGCTGTTATTCATTGCACAAATAATTTTTACGCAACTTATTACTGCTGCTTGTAATTACAACAGAATCAATAACTTGTGATTTTCCGACGGGCTGGCTTAGCAAACCGCTGCCTTAAACCGGACTAGGCAACCTCTCCTTATCGTTTTTTTCTAAAAAAATCCTTCAACAATGAAGCGCAGTCTTCTTTTAAAATACCGCTTATTACTTTTATCCTGTGATTTAATTTCTTATTATTTGCTATATCGACAACAGAGCCGCATGCCCCGGATTTAGGATCATCAGCGCCATATATGATTTTTTCTATTCTGGCAAGCACAGAGGCACCGGCGCACATCGGGCAGGGTTCTATTGTAACATAGAGAGAGCAATTTATCAATCTTTCATTCCTGAGGTAATCTGCTGCCTGGGTAATGGCTACCATCTCGGCATGGGCAGTGGGATCTTTAAGGGTTATTATCTGGTTATAAGCGCGCGCTATAATCTTATTTTTATAAACAATGACGGCACCTACGGGTACTTCGTCGCGCTCAAAAGCCTTGACGGCCTCTTTCAGCGCTTCCTGCATATAGTATGTGTGGGCTAATTTCATAAATTTTTGGCGACGTGACTGACAAGGTCCTTCGCTGCGCTATGACGCTTCTATTCGTCGCGTCATTACGCGCGCTCAGGATCAATCCCGCCTTCGGCGGGATTGGCGTGCCTGGCAGGAGTTGAACCTGCGACACCTTGGTTCGTAGCCAAGTACTCTATCCAACTGAGTTACAGGCACGTATTTGCACGGTCAGTATATCAAATTCCTCAGGAGCTGTAAAGAGAGATATTCCGCCTGTCTTATCTTAAAACATCCAGGAGCATATCCGACAGTAATTTCGCGGATTTTGTCATCTCGGCTGAAAGTTCTTTACCGAATTCTATGGACTTAGGCTGAATGCCTATAATTATCACTTCGCATTTTAAAAACTGCTTCAGGTATTCTATCAGCATGTTAGCCGGAAGATTGTGCGTACTGAAGGATATTCCGCCTATATGCTCCGGATCTATCAATCTTATCTCGCCGGGCACGCCATCCATATCTGCGGCATCTATTATTATAAGGTGTGACGGGCTGAATCTTTTGATTTCGCCCGTGATGTTCTCGGGGGCAGTACCGCCTATAAAAATTCCTGCTTCGGTTCTTTTGGGATTTTTTCCGTCTCCGGCGGGTGCCAGGGATTTCCGCAGGCCGTCAGCGATCAGTATGCCGGCGGCGTCATCGCCTTTTAACTGCGATCCGATACCGAGTATGGCCACTCTTGCCGCGCCGGAAAGTTTACTTTTTAGTTCCTTCTTTAGGTTCTGTGCCATAGACAACCTTTAATTTTTCGCGGTCCAGCTGAGCAAGTTCAAACTGGTCTGTGTATCCAAGCGCTTTTTTCACGCAGGAATCGACGCACTGGGCGCAATATATGCACCTGCCTAAATCTATCTCGGCTTCAAATTGTTTTTCACCCACCTTCTTAATGGTAATAGCTCCGGACGGGCAATCCTTCATACACAATTTGCATCCGATGCATAATTCCGGACGAAATTTTAGCCTGCCCCTGAATCCTTTGGGCATACCGGAACGGGGATACGGATACTTCGTTGTAGCCGGTTTCTTAAAAATATGCTTGAGCGTAAACTTGAGCATTTTGCCGGGTCTTATCATCTCACCAACATTCCTTTAATGAAAAGGTTTATCAAAATCTGCAGAAAGGCTAGCGGCGCAAAATATTTCCAGCAAAGATTAATCATCTGGTCCAAACGCAGACGGGCGAAAACTACATGCGCCAAACAAACTAATACTACGACAAAAAGAGTTTTCAGCGTGAATACAAGAAAACCTATGACGGGAAACGGCGTAAACCAGAACGGCAGAAAAACAGCAGCCAGTAAAGAAGCTCCTACGACAAGCTCGATATCCAGCGCCATCCTGAAGAATGCGAGGAATCTCCCGCTGTATTCGGTGAAAACGCCCGCTACTATCTCGGTTTCTGCTTCCGGTATATCAAACGGCGTTCTCTCGAGTTTGCCCAGCAGCGCCAGTAAGGAGATTACAAACCCGATTAAGTTGAAGACCCAAAAACCGGGGTGTTCCGAATAAAAAACGATCATTTCGCTGAGCGACCACGTATTTGCCAGGAGAGCCGCGGCGAGAATGCACATAAAAAGCGGGACTTCATAAGCAAACAACTGAGTCAATGACCTGACCGCGCCTATCATGGAATATACCGATCTTGAATACCAGCCGCCTAGAAAATACGCTAAAGTCGGTATGGTGAGCAGATAAAGCACCACTATTACATCGCCCTGAAAAGAAAACAGAGCATGTTCACCCCATATAGGAATACACATAAAAGCTGTGACCGAACCGGCAATTGCGAAAACCGGCATCATTTTAAATACGGTGGCATCGGCTTCTTCGGGTATAATGTCTTCTTTCGCCAAAAGTTTCACAAAATCAGCGAACGGCTGATACCATGGAGGGCCCACTCTGTTCTGAAGCCTGGCATATAGTTTTCTATCGATATATTCGACACCAAGCCCGAAAACGGCTAAAAACAGAAAGCCGGGAAATATCAAGATGTTAAATATCTGGCCCAATACATTTTCCATCCGTCT
This sequence comes from Candidatus Omnitrophota bacterium, assembly GCA_028718265.1. The sequence continues at coordinate 1,416 of JAQUMG010000004.1, read as the reverse complement.
AACCTCTGAAAAATCTTTTATTAAGTTCCGTAAAGTCTACACCGCGTTTCCGGTAATACTCGATGCCCATGAGGCGCATCTTATTCCAGATAAATGTTTCTTTCTTTTTGGTGTCGGCATTATTTATGGTTATCGTTCTGTCTGTACACGAAAAACACGGGTCTATCGCCGCGATGACGATCGGCATATCCGCAAGATAACCTGCTTCCAGCATTTTGGAAACGGCCTGAACATTTGCCAGCGTCGGCGGCCTTAACTTAACTCTGTCGGGTTTTTCGGTCCCGTTGGCTCTTACATAATGGAAGTCTTCGCCCCGTGGAGCCTCATAACGGCTCACCGCTTCGCCCGGCGGTATCTTTCGCGGCGCTTTTACCGATATCGGCCCGTCCGGCATATTTTTGATAATCTGACGGATCATCTTGTAGGATTCCATCAGCTCTTTAACGCGCACTAATGTGCGGCCGTAGACGTCGTTGTGGTTATCGGTAATGACATCGAAATCGAGTTCTCCGTACGCGATATACGGATCGTCGCGTCTGACATCCTGGTTTATACCCGATGCCCGTGCCGTAGGGCCTACCGTCCCCAATCTGACGGCATTGTCGTAGGAGATAATTCCAACCCCTGACAATCTCTTTACGACGGTCACTTCTTCCTGCGCGACCTCCATAAAATATTTTGTGCTCTCTTCAAGTTTATCAATGCCCTCTGAAACTTCTTTAAGCTGCTCCGCCGTTACATCACGCCTCACGCCGCCGATAGTATTAATACCGTAATTCACGCGGTTTCCCGTAAGTGTCGCCAGTAAGTCCATTACAATCTCGCGATCACGCCAAGTATACATAAGAAGCGTATCAAATCCTATTTCATGGCCGGCTACTCCCAGCCAAAGAAGGTGGCTGTGTATCCTTTCTAATTCCGCGATAAGCGTCCGTATATACCGGGCGCGGGCCGGCACTTCCAGGGCGGCTATCTCCTCGACCGCCTGCACGAAACATGTCGAGTGAGAATGCGAACATATGCCGCATACTCTTTCTATTAAATAGAGATCCTGTGTATAGGTCCTCTCTTCGCATGCTTTTTCTATACCGCGATGGTTGTACCCGATCTTTACATTGACAGAAGTTATTTTTTCGCCCCTTAACGTTATAAGAAAGCTTTCCGGCTCTTTAAGAGAAGGGTGCTGGGGGCCTATCGGAAGTTTTACGTCGTCGGAATTATGCATGCTCACCTTCCTTCCAATCTTTACGCAGGGGATATTGCCCTGCCGGCCAGTTATCCGGCAGCGGATAGCGGTGCCCCGGAGGCAATCCTTCGACTTTTATCCCCAGTAAATCGGTCAATTCGCGCTCGTAAGCATCGGCGGCATGAAAATATTCTGTTACTGTTTTGACCGCCGGGTTTTCGCGCGGAATT
>JAQUMG010000003.1 GCA_028718265.1 Candidatus Omnitrophota bacterium | reverse complement strand
TCTCGGGATTGAACCGCAGGGCGGACCTTCCAAGTGCGGTGTCGGAAGCCAGCCCGAAATCCTCAACTGTAGTACGGGAACCAGTGCCGGCGATAATTGCATTAGCGGGAGTGATGCTCAAAGCGGTTGTGATGTAGGAACGGCGGTTTTAGGAGACTGCCTTAGAGGTACTACGCCCTTAGGGCCCACGTGCGGCACCGGCAGTTCCGCGGCGAGCTGTAGTATGGGCTCAAGCGCCGTCGCTTAGAAGCTTGTATAGATGAAAAGAGAAAATCTCGTAATTAATATAGCGGGATTACCACTGGATGTAAAAAACCGGTACGATATTCTTCAGCAGCCAATATACGAAGAATTCATATGTAAAAGTAAAAAAAGAAATAAACGTTGTTCCCATTTTCCCGCTAATAAACATTATCCCCATTTTCCCATTTCAGACGGTAAACTCATATCGTATGCCTATTCTCAGCTTCTGGCGTTAAATAAGGGGATGCTGCTGCACGCGGCGGCGGTAGTCAAAGACGGTGAAGTGTTCATCTTTTTCGGTAAAGCCGGAGCCGGTAAGTCCACAATAGCCGGCCTCTCGCGGAAGCACAGGGTGCTCGGCGACGATATCATAGCCGCCAGAAGAAGCGGCGCCCATTATTATGCTTTTTCTACGCCGTGGGCGCAGGCGCCGTTTATAAGGCCGGATAAAAATACGAAGGGTAAGATTTCCGCCGTATTTTTTATCAAAAAATCCAACCGGATATCATTCAAATTATTGCCGCCTGAGGATGCATTGATGCGGATATTGTCCGCTCATATACACTTTCTTACTTATACGGGAAAGCCGCTCGCCGGCAACATATTTTTAACAGCTGCGGATTTTACAAGAAAAATACCTGCCTACGAAATGGAATTCTCAAAAAACCGTAATTTCTGGCGTACCCTGGAGGCAGAAACAAATGCCGTTCGGCCGCAATAAAGAATATTCGAAGCTAAGCATCGGGACGGTAAAAGACGCCTTCAGGCTTTTTTTCAGGTTTAACGGTTATCTTAACCGTTACCGTAGAGCCGAGTCAGTTATGCTTGCCGCAGGAAGTATTTCCATACTTCTTTCGCTTGCGGCGCCGTATCTGGGAAAGCTGGCGCTGGATGACGGCGTTCTCGGTAAAAATATGGTTTTATTTTTAAAGTACGCGGTAATAGGCGGAGCCATATATATTCTTCGGCAGGCCGCGGACAAGGGTAATCTATGGATCAGAGATGTCATTATCCGCAAAATGCGGATTAATCTTGCTAAGGACGCATTTAAAAGAATCCGGCATATTTCCCTCGCGTCTTTTCAGGATGCCTCCGTAGGTGAATGTGTCTCCAGAATCAATGCGGATATCAATGTCTCCGCGAATATAATAACCAACACATTGCCGGAATTAATAAAAGCTCTCTTAAGGCTGGTTCTTATAACGGCCATTATATTTTTTATAAACGGTAAACTGCTGTTATTGATAATATGCTACCAATTTGTGGTCATAGGACAGATCTATTTTTTTACGAAGAAGCATGAAGAACTGGCCATGACCAGCTATAAAAAAAATTGGGAGATGTCCAAAATCCTGACGCAGCTTTTTTCGCAAATCTATTTTGTAAAAGCATCGGGTGCTATGGGTGCGATGATCAGAAAATATTTCCGGACTTTCGCAGATTCCGTCAGGGTAGATGTCAAAACCTCAAGGCTCGATGCCGCTTCCGGTATTTTATCCGAGTTATCCAGTAAGTTGTTTTTCGGGATGATAGGATTTGTCGGGACGCTGCTTGTCATAAAGGGAGAACTGACGCTCGGTTCGCTCGGAGCTATTGCGGCATATTTATCCCAGGGCACAGGGGCGTACACTGCGGTATTGGGTATTTTTCAGAAGATAGTGTTAAACCGCCTTTCTCTTGAACGTATGGCCGAACTGTTGGATATTGAAGCATCCATGGGAGAAAGGAGCAGCGCTAAAAAGATAGATTTTTCGGAATGCAGAATAGAGTTCAAAGGTGTAACCTTTGGTTACGACGGCACCAGGCGCATTCTTGATAATATGAATTTTACGGTTTCACCCGGCGCAAAAATAGCTCTCGTCGGCCCCTCCGGCTGCGGCAAAACAACGATAGCCAATCTCATTCTGCGCTTATATGATGTAAATAGCGGCGGTATTTTTTTGAGGGATTGCGATATAAGGGAGATAAAGTTCAAATCGATTTATGATCAGATCGGACTTGTTCCTCAATCGCCTTTTATATGGAGCGGGAGCATAAGAGAAATTATTACCGGCGACAACCCAAAAATCGGCGAACCGGACATAATTGAAGCCGCGGAGCTGGCCGAGATCCATTCGTTTATAACCGGACTCCCTGCCGGCTACGATACGGTCTTAAGTGATATTATTTCCAAGGTATCGCAGGGCCAGAAACAGAGAATAGCCATAGCGCGTGCGCTTGCAAAACGGCCAAAGATACTGATCATGGACGAGGCTTCGTCGTCGCTGGATTCCAACACGGAAGAAAAGATAATAGATAACATAAAGCGGAGATATCCCGGCCTGACTTTTATCATAATTTCGCACCGATTTTCCGCCGTCAGTAAGATGGATACCGTTTATTTCTTTAAAGGCCCGGGCGAAATGGCCGTCAGCACCCACCCCGAACTTGCGGACAATGATATAAAATATACCGAATTATTTGCGAACCAGCTGGAAAAAATATGCTAAAGCGGCGCGCGGAAAGATTATTGCTTCTTTCCCTGCAAAGCGGCGCGAAATATCATGAAGAAGAGCTCCGCGGGCTGGTAAAAGAAGGAATAGATTTCGAATATCTTGTCCGGACAGCGCGCGAAAAAGGCGTCTCTTCCCTCCTGTATCAATCCCTGAAATTTTATACGCCGGCAAACGACGCGGAAAAAAAAGCATTGCACGACCTGTGCGTATCCTACCTCACGACCGCAACCGCCAATAATCATTACAGAGAGGAATTGATAAGAATCCTGGCCATTTTCAGGGAAAGCAGCGTAGAAGTCATACCGCTTAAGGGAATTACGCTGGCCGAAAGATTATACGGCGATATTACGAGTCGCGATCAGAGTGTCGACGTCGATTTACTTGTCCGGGAAAAAGATAAAGAACGCGCCCGTAACCTTCTGGAGAGTATGGGTTATTTCTTCACGCCTTTAGACGAACAGGAGGAGTATAAATGGTGTTACGCATTCCACAGGCAGGGCCAGAAGATGGTGGAACTCCATTGGGACATTACTATGATGGTGCGCTCGCCGGAGAGGATAGAAGGCTTATGGCAGGGGACGGAAAACATGATGCTGGATGGCGCGCAATACCTCGATTTTGAACCGGAAGAACTTCTCTTATATCTTTCTGCCCATCTCGTAAACAGTGATTCCTTCAGAAAACTGAAATGCATATGTGACATAAACCGTCTTATTGAAAAATATCAGGGCAAAATCGACCGGGATTCGCTCGCTGAGAAAGCAAGAGAATGGAATATGCGGGGCTCGTTATATACTGCCCTCAAACTGAATCATGAGCTTTTCGGGTTTAAAATACCGCAGGAATTATCGCGAAGACTGAACATTTCCGCAGCAAAGCGCGTTTTTATAAGTCTATTTGCTAACAAAACCGTTATTTTTAAAAAAGATTCTTTCAGGAGGTATTTTTTGGACGTATTTCTCAGCTATATTTTGCTGGAATTAGTTGAAGCGGCTTCACTTGGGGATTTTATCGCGATCGTAAAAAGATTGTGCCTCCCGCATTTTAAAAAGTATTGAATTTGGCGCATATATCATATATACTATAATATTAAAGGGAGCATATAATATGATAATTGGAGGCAAAGGCGTTATAAGATGCAGATAATACGAAAATTAAAATATATATTATTTTTAGGTTTTCTGCTATCACTGAGTTCTTCTTTTGCTTTGGCGGCAAGTGTACAGTACCTCAGGACGCAGGAGTCGGGCGTCACCGGTACATTGCAGAGCAGAACTCCTTTGGTAGAATATTATATAGCGCCCGGGGATACGATGGAGATTTTTGTATGGGAAAAACCCGTCGAACTGCTGCCTGCTGAAAAAGCGGCGCCCGAAGCGGAAGAAGCCGGAAAAGAATATAAGATAGTCCCGGGTGACGGAGTAGAGGTTTTCGTCTGGCAGAACCCTGACGTCAGTAAAGTCGTTATCGTAGATCCCGACGGCAGAATATCATATCCTCTAATCGGCCGGTTCGAAGTCGCCGGCCTGACGATAAAACAACTCGAAGATAAAATGACCGAAGAGATGTCCAGGTATATTAAATCCCCTCAGATATCAGTTATGATAAGAACATTCGGCGGCGAAAAGAAAAAAGAGGAATTAACCAAAAAGGGCAACATATTGGGCGAAATGAATCCGCCCAAAGATGTCACCGTGGGCCCGGACGGTAACATATCCTATCCGCTGGTCGGAAGGGTTAAAGCGGCAGGATTGACGCCGGCGCAGCTTGAAACCAGGCTTAGTGAAGAACTATCCAAATATATCAAATTGGCGCAGGTATCCATAATGATGAGAACCTTTACCGGCAATAAGATAATAATCCTGGGCCAGGTGGCCGCGCCGGGAATATATACGTACCAGGGTGACCTTAATCTGCTTGAGGCCGTAGCTCTGGCGGGCGATTTTACCGACGATGCCCGTACCGACAGCATAATAGTGGTGCACAACAATTTAACCGAAACGCCGGAGGTCGTGAGAGTCAATCTCTTTCGCGCTATTCATAAAGGGACCTCCAAACCCGATGTTATCCTTATGCCCAATGATGTGGTATATGTGCCAAAGACATTTATCGCCAATTTCAATAAGTTCCTGAACGATATACAGCCGTCAGTAGATACTGCTATGTCCATCTTTGACTGGAGAAAAGAAATCAGAGCGTGGTATAAGCACGTAGCAGCAAGCAATTAGTGTTAAAATGCGTGGATAGTGCGGGATAATAAAAATATGGAACAATTGTACGAGTTGAATTTAAGAGATTTCTGGTCGATATTCCTGAAAAGAAAATGGGAAATCATCATTGCCTTCACAACGGTTTTTTCCGCAATTTTTATATACACCTCGCTCCAGATACCCATATACAGAACGTCGGTTCTGATAAAAGTAGAGCCGTTGCGACTTATGCCGTCGGAACTCGTCTTTCCGGCAGCCGTGCGCTATTGGGGTGAACAGGATGTGCCGGTCGCCGATTACGCAAAGCAGCTCATAAGCAGGCCTATCCTGGAAATAGCCGCAAAAGAATTGGATTGGATAAAAGAAGACAGCTCCAAAGAAGAAAAAGAACGCATGATCAGCGATATAAGCGACAGAGTTTCGGCTACGGAAATAGAAAAGAGCAGCATGATCCGTTTATACGCCCAGTTTGAAGATCCCCAGAAGGCGACCGATATTGCAAACAAGATAGCGGAAGTCTTTAAGAAAGTAAATGCCGAACAGAAGAATGAACGTACCCGCAACGTCAGAATATTTATCGAGCAGACACTGAAAGATGTCTACGCCAAATTAAAAGTACAGGAGGAAAGGCTGAATGCTCTTACCACGCAGGGCGCGGTGGGATCGGCGGTAGGTATTGTTGCGCGAATATCGGATTTAGAGAATAAATTGGCGGATCTTACGGGAAAATATACCGAAAATTATCCGCAGGTAATATCCGTCAAGGACGAAATAACTGCCCTGAAGCTGGAGTTAAAAAATCTTCCCAAAGAAGAGTTTGAATACGGTATCCTTAAGAGAGATATAGCGATCAACGAGACCTTGTATTCCTCGCTGAAGAAACAACTGCAGGAATCTCAGATCAAGGAAGCGGAAAAGATCGATAATATAATTCTGGTCAATCCCGCGATTACGCCCAGGGCGCCGTTCTATCCGAATAAACCACGTAATTATCTGGTAGGCATTATACTCGGCCTTATACTGGGCTTCACGACCGCGTTATTAACCGAGCATTTGGACACATCCATAGGCCGTGTGGATGACGTGGAAAATTTTATAAAGGTCCCGGTTGTAGGCATAATACCCTATTGCAGCGAACAGTATAAGGACGAAAGAGAGGTATCAAAGAAAAAGCATAAATTGTTCAGTAAGCACAAGAGCCGCACGCAGTGGAAGCCGGTACCTATTCTTGAGCTTGCGAAAACCGATCACGCATCCCTCTTCCTGGAAGCATTTCGTTTATTAAGTGTAAACCTCCAGGTCCTGTTCGGGGAGGGCGGCAAGATCAAGAATAAGATACTAATGATAACCAGCTGTAAGCCGGAGGAAGGCAAGACGGTAGTAACTTCTACGCTGGGCGTGATAATGGCGCAGATGGGGTACAAAGTACTTGTCATAGATTGCGACGTAAGAAGAGCGCATATCCATAAGACTTTTGGATTAAAAGGAAAAGAAAACGGCATAATGGAGATACTGGTGGGAAAGATAAACCCCGAAGCCGCCGTAAAAACCGCCACGGACATAATGCTGGGAACTACAAAGGTAGAGAATGTCGTAGATAAACCATGGCTGAATAATCTGAATATAGTTACCAGCGGTGCCAGTTTCCCCAATATAGTAAGTCTTTTTAATTCTAATAAACTGACCGAAACCCTGAATTTTTTCAAAGAAAAGTATGACATAGTATTGATAGATACTTCTCCGATTCTGGCGGTGAGCGAGCCGTCTCTTCTTTTACCCAAGGTGGACGGCGTATTATTGGTGTACAGGGCCGGTTTTACGTCAAGGCTGGCATTGCGGCGCGGGAAGATGCAAATCGAAAGCATAAAAGGCAAAGATTCTCTCGGCGGCATAGTCCTGAACAATGTCACGCCGGAGATCGGCATCGACAGCTATTATTATTATAATAAGAAGTATTACACCGACGAAGATAAATCAGGCAGCGCCCGCAGGGAGGAAAGCAGGAAAAATGTATGAAAAGCATTGGGGGTTAAACGAGAGGCCTTTTGAGAATACGCCCGATCCGCGCTTTATGTATTATTCCAAGAAGCACGAAGAGGCGCTTACCCGGCTTTTATACGCGATAAAAGAAACAAAAGGCGCTGCCATGCTGACGGGCGAATATGGTTCGGGCAAGACCATATTAAGCCGGATAGTTATAGACGAGCTCATAAAGAACCATATGTATGAGGTGGCCCTTATAATTCATCCCCAGCTGACGCCCATTCAGTTTATTCAGGAAATAATTTATCAGCTGAAAAATGAACACGTCACGGGCGAGAAGCCTCAGATCCTGCATATCATGCAGGATATCATCTATAAGAATTATGCGGAAGGGAAGAACACCGTGATCCTGATCGACGAGGCGCAGATTATCAGGAATAAGGAGACCTTTGAAGAGCTAAGATTATTTTTAAATTTTCAGCTGAACAACAAATTCCTGCTTACAATGGTGCTGATCGGTCAGCCGGAACTCCTGTATAGGGTCAAAGCTATCCCGCAACTGGAACAGAGGTTGGGCATAAAATACCACCTAACCGCTTTAAATGAAAAAGAAACAGATGAATATATAAAACACCGCCTTACCGTAGCGGGAGCCAAAAAAGATATTTTTACGAGAGGGGCCATAGAGGTTATTTACAATTATTCCCAGGGTTTGCCCAGAAAAATAAACAATATCTGTGATATGAGCCTTTTGATAGGTTTCGGACAGGAAGCAAAAGAGATTAATAAAGAATTGGCCGAAAAAGTCGTATCGGATCTGAACAGGGAGACTTCTACTTATGCCAAGAATGTATGACATATTGCGGAACACCGTTCCTCCGGACGGAATAAATAAAGAAGGCAATAAAGTGCCGCCGAAAGATGCCCCCAAAAAAGAGGGGGAAGGCAAGAAAGCAGCGGAGTCTTATCTTAATTTCCCGAAGGGCATCCTTACGCGCGAGATCGCACGGGGCAAAAAAGCCGAAGACCACTCTTTGATGTCCAAGAGGCTTATCGAGGCGGTAAAACAGCACGGCGTAGATAACATGGCAAAGTCGGAAGAGATCTACAAAAATACGGTAGAGGTCGTAAATGTCCTGCTGGAAAAAATACGGCAGGGCGAAGATGTCGCCCCCTATATGGATGAAATATACGAAGTACTGGACGATGTCTTTAATCAGATCGTTTTGGGTGACAGTATATTAGATAACATATACGAAAAGAGAAAAAACGTTTACTATCTTCCTTACCATATTGTAAACGTTCTGCTTCTGGCCTCTGTCATCGGCATGAGTATGGGGCTAAATAAGTCTCACCTTAGCCATCTTGGCTTCGCGAGCATATTTTACGATCTGGGTATCGATACGATGGGCGATATTTTAAGCCAGCCGCGAAAGCTTACGAAAGAAGAGCATAATTTGGTCAAGAGCCATATCTCCAAAAGTTTAAGGATTATAGAAAATATAGGCGTTATTAATAAGACAGTGAGGGAAACCATCGAAATGCACCATGAAAGGATAAACGGAAACGGATACCCCGCCGGCATAAAAGCGGATAGCATCAATATCTATGCCAGGATCATAGGTTTAGTGGATACCTATGAAGCTATAACTAACGACAGGCCTCACCGCGAAGGGATGAATGCACATAAGGCCATAAGGTTTATTCTCGGGCCTCTGAAAGATTACTTTGCCCCGGAGGTAATGAAAGTATTTATTAATAAGATGTCGATTTATCCGATAGGAAGCATCGTAAAACTGAATACGCATGAATTGGCCAGGGTCATCAGCGTTCAACCAGGCTCGCCGCTCAGGCCTGTTGTAATAATTATTCAGGATGCTTTCGGCAAAAGCCTTAAGGAAAGAACTATAGTAGATTTGTCCAAACAGGATTTCCCGTCTATCCAGGATTCTGTTTAAGCAGTATAAAAGGATGCGTAATTCGTGAGCAAGCAATTAATATATATTCTGATTGCGATCTTGGGTCTTGCCATAACTTTTTTTACCACAAGCGTACATTTTGATATAAAAAGTATCGGCGTTATGGCATTTTTTCTTGTTTTTATACCTACCTTAATCGAACCTAATATCGGATTGGTTATTATTATTATCTCAACACTTTTTTCTCCGGAAATGATAGTCGGAACAACCTCTACCAGAGAAATAACCATAAGAGTAGAGGATATATTTTTGTTAGTGGTTATTCTGGCGTGGTTTATGAGGGCTGTTCTCACAAAAAACGTAGCCGCTATTTTTAGAACTAAACTTACGGGCCCGTTTTTTGCGTACATTTTTGTGTGCATTCTATCAACAGCCTTTGCTGCTATGTCCGGCCAAATAGACCTTGCCCACAGCTCTTTCGCCATACTTAAATATTTCGAATACTTTTTATTGTTCTTGATAGTCGGAGATAATATGAGGTCCCTCGAACAGGCGAAACTTTTTGTCCTGATTTTTCTTCTGACGGCGCTTTTCGTGTCGATCAGTTCAAATATTTATATCAGGGAACAGGTGGAAATGGGCACCGCATTTTTCAGGACAGCGCCGCCCGTAGAGACCAGAGGCGGCGGAGAGGCGGGTACCCTGGGCGGATACTTACTTTTTATAATGGCTATAGCTGCGGGCCTCTTATACTACATGCAGCTCCCGCTCCCGAAAATATTTTTGGCAGGTTCACTCATACTTATGTTCAGAGCTTTTTTATATACGCTGTCAAGGGGGTCATATCTTGCTATTTTGCCTATGATAGCTGCTTTTATTTTCTTCTCACGGAAGATTATTTTAATATGTGCCATCATAGCCGGTTTGATTTTATTAGCCATATTTATGCCTACTATGATAAAAAACAGAATAGTGCAAACAGTTACCATACAAGAAGACGTAGGAGGGCCATCTGTACAGCTTGAGGAATCTCCCAGAAACCGGCTGCAAAGCTGGAAGGATGTGCTGTTGGTAAGGGTGCCGGCCAGTCCCATATTCGGCCATGGCGTAGGCAGATTTTTTATAGACGGCCAGATATTTTTAACGCTTAGCGAAACAGGACTTTTGGGCTTATTTCTGTCGTTGTGGATTATTGCCATACTTTTTAAGGAAGCGATAAACGTTTTCGCTATGGAAATTGTAAGAAACAACGGCTTCAGCGCAGGGCTCTCTCTGGGTTTTTTAACCGGTTTCATAGGCCTCGTGGCGCAGGCCTTGAGCACCAATACTTTTATAATAATACGTATCATGGAACCTTTCTGGTTTATGGCGGCCATTGTTGTGGCGTTACCGAGATTATTGAAGCAGGAAACGGCAATTCAGGAAAATGCCGGCTAATGGAGGTATCTTTGCGATGAGATATGCCAGGTTATCGGGAACTACGTTTATTTTTTTGATTTTATTATATTTAATTTTTCCCCAGGATGCGTACGGCTACCTTGATTTGGGTTCAGGCAGCTATATTTTACAGTTAATCGCAGGCGTGCTTTTGGGCGGTTTATTCAGCATTAAATTATTCTGGCATAAAATTAAAGCAAAATTTAAAAATTCATCACCCGGGGAAAACGATGGAAAATGTGAAAAATAGCGAAAGTGTCGCAAGCTCATTTCGCGATCCGAGCGGATTTCTTTTCTGCCGCAATGGTTCGATTTATCGGCAGATAAACCGGTCGTACCGAGAAGATTATGAACGCTTGCTGAATTCAGGCCTTTATGAGAAACTTGTAAAAGCTGAATTGCTGATCAACCACGAAGAAGCCGATATTGAGCAGCCAAATCCGGATAAAGCGTATAAAATAATAAAACCTTTTCCTGTGCCGTTCATATCATATCCCTATGAATGGTCGTTTAGCCAGCTGAAGGCCGCAGCTTTGGCAACTCTGCGGATTGAAAAGAAAGCGCTTGATTCAGGGATGTCTCTCAAAGACTGCAGCGCCTACAACATCCAATTTGTAAAAAATAAACCCATGCTGATCGATACGCTTTCTTTTGAAAAATACAGAGAAGGAGAGCCATGGGTTGCGTACAGGCAGTTTTGCCAGCATTTTCTGGCGCCGTTAGCATTAATGGCCTACAGAGACATCAGGCTGGCCCAGTTGTTAAAGACATACATAGACGGAATCCCTCTGGATTTAGCCGGCAAGTTACTGCCGCTACGCACGTATTTTAATTTCACTCTGTTTGTAAATATACACCTTCACGCTAAAAGCCAGGAGCATTTTGCCGATAAATCCGTGCGTAAAACCGGCCTGCGGTTAAGCCGTACAAATCTGCTCGGCCTTATTGATAATTTGGAATCAGCGATAAAAAGGCTCAGATGGACTCCGCCGAAGTCAGAATGGGCCGGGTATTATGACGATATCAGCTACTCTCCGGATTCTTTCAATCATAAAAAGGAGCTTGTCGGGGAATTCCTGGAAGCCGCCAAACCGGATACGGTCTGGGATCTTGGCTCAAACACAGGCGTATTCAGCCGCATTGCAAGCGGAAAAGGAGCAGCGACTATCGCATTCGATGCGGATCCTGCGGCTGTTGAGAAAAATTATCTTGAATGCATCGGTAAGAGGGAAGGCAATCCGTTTCCCTTATGGCTTGATCTTGTCAATCCGAGTCCGGCCCTGGGCTGGGACAATGAGGAACGCTTTTCATTTTCAGAGCGCGGCCCCTGTGATGCGGCGCTGGCGCTTGCTTTAATACATCACCTTGCCATATCCAATAATTTGCCATTCGGGAAGATCGCCCTGTTATTTAATAGAATATGCAGGTCTCTTATTATCGAGTTTGTCCCGAAAAGCGATTCAAAAGTCCAAAAACTTCTTGCAAGCAGGGAAGATATTTTTAAGGATTATACGCAACAAATTTTTGAAGATGAATTCAAAAAGTTTTTCTCTATAATCCGCACGGTCTGCATCAGGGGTACCGGAAGGACCCTGTATCTAATGAAAAGGCGCGAAATTTAGTATGAAAAAACCACCGCTTCTCCACCCGTTTCTGTTCGCATTATTTCCCGTTTTGTTTCTTTTCGCCCATAATTTAGGCCAGGTCAGGCCCGGAGACATCTTACTGCCGTCAGCATTCTTACTGATTGTTACGCTTCTTCTGATTTTACTTCTTGCGAGTGTACTTAAAGACTACAAAAAAGCGGGGCTGATTGTATCCCTTGCGCTAATCCTGTGCTTTAGCTACGGGCCGATTTATGATACGGGCCTCTGGTGGCAAATAAACGGATTTTTTATAATGAGACACAGGTATCTGACAGCGATATGGGGTGCACTTTTTATATTGGGCATTTACGGCATCATAAAGCGCCGCGGTAATTTAGATAATGTTACACGCATATTCAACGTAGTTGCCGGCTCTCTCGTAGCCATTTCGCTCATAAACATCGTTTTTTACGAGGTAACGGCGAGTTTAGGCAAATGGGCCGTGAAAAATCACACGCCGGGAAATCTTAACATCTGCATAACAAAATCAGAAGCGGCGTCGGTATGCCCGGATATCTATTATATTATACTCGATAGATATAACCGCGCCGATATTCTTAAGGAAGTGTATGGTTTCGATAATAGTGAATTTATTAATTATCTCACCAGCAAAGGATTCTATGTTGCCTCGAGAAGTAATGCCAACTATGGCGATACGGAACAATCTCTTTGCTCAAGCCTGAATATGGAATTTATTAGGGATATGAGCAATAATGTCCTGGCAAAGCTTAATGACAGGCGGTTGATTTATGACAAACTGCAGAATCATCGGGTGCTTCGTTTCCTAAAATCGCATGGATACCGATACGTCCATTTAGGGTCATTTTTCCAGCCGACGAGTCATAACCATTATGCCGATATAAATTTTAATTGGTATCTTCTGTCGGAATTTCCGTTAGCGCTTTATAAAACAAGCATATTCTGCTCTATCTTAGAAAAGTTGGAACTATACGACGTACGAAGGGAACAATGGGAAAGGACGCTCTACGAGTTTGATAAATTATCCAATATGCCCGGGGATAGTAGGCCCACCTTTGTCTTTGCGCATCTGGTTATACCGCACGATCCCTATGTGTTTGACAGCAACGGAGATTTTCTGACAAAAGAGGAAGCCGATAAAAGAAGCCATAAGGAGAATTATTTAAACCAGATTATATTTGCTAATCGCGAAGTAAGGAAATTGGTAGATAAGTTATTGTCGTCCGAAAAGCCGCCCATCATTATTATTCAGTCGGATGAAGGCCAATACCCGCTGAAGTATTTGGCAGATTTTTACAAATGGCCATGGAAAAACGCTCCGCGCGGCGAACTCAGGGAAAAGATGGGAATATTAAACGCCTATTATCTTCCCGGCGCGGATAAAAGTATCCTATATCCATCGATAACCCCCGTTAATTCCTTCAGGGTGGTATTTAACCTTTACTTTGGCGAAGAGTTTGAATTATTGCCGGACAGAAGTTATGCGTTTTCGGACAATCTGCATCTGTATGACTTTGTAGATGTATCTGATAAAATCAAATAAGGCATGACGATGGAAGAAAAAAATCTGTCAAAAAACATAGGGAAAAACATCCTCTGGAATTTCTTCGGACAGGCATGGATGCTGATACTTACGTTGGCGACTATGCCGTTTATTATCCGCCGTTTAAGCGTAGACCTTTACGGCGTATATATGCTGATCGGCGTGATTGTAGGATATTTTTCCTTTCTGCAGTTCGGCCTGGGGACGGCTTCGATAAAGTATATATCACAACATCTTGCCCGTAAAGAGGAGGACAAGATACGAAAGACATTCTGGTCATGCCTGTTTTTTTATATCTCTCTGGGTTTATTCGGTACGCTATTGATAGCTCTTTCTGCGCACATATTGGTAGAAAAGGTTTTTAGAATACCGGACGAATTTAAGGCAATTTCTGTTTTTGCGTTAAGAGTAGGATCGGCAGGGTTTTTCATCTTTATGCTTTTAAGTCTGGCCAGCAGTATTATTCAGGCTATCGGAAGATTTGATATATTAAATATTATAGAAACGGCGCTTGGCACGTTGCAGATAGGGGTGACAGTCGCGCTGCTTAAATACGGTTTTTCGCTCAGGGAAATAATTATTTCCAATATATTTTTGCAGACAGTAGGAATCTGTGTCTACTGGATATACATGAGAAAGATGCTGCCTTTTCTGGCGAAACTGTCATGGGATGCAGCTACCCTGAGGGACCTGTTAAAATTCGGAGGGTTTGTTACGATATCAAGCGTTACCGCGCCGATACTGCTTAATATGGAAAAGATATTCCTGACAATGTTCCGTTCCGTATCTACTCTTACGTATTATTCCGTGCCCTATTCCATAATAAATAGATTATCTGTCATACCTTCCGCGTTTTCATCCGTCATTTTCCCGGCTTCCAGCTACACTCACGGCCTGCATAAAAGTGAGACGAATAGAGAGCTTCATTACCGGAGTACGCTTTATATATTTTTTCTTTATGTTTTTTTTGTGGTATTTTTTGTCATATTCGGCAGACAGTTTCTTGCTATGTGGATAGGTAATGACTTTGCCGAAAACTCGACGGATGTCCTCATAATTCTTGCGCTAGCCGGATTGGTTAACGCGGTGGCATGGCCTTCCGCAGTGATTCTTCAGGGCGTAGGGAAGCCGCATATTCCGGCCGCCTTTCATCTGATAGAGACCGTGATTTATATTCCTCTGGCCTGTGTTTTTATTTATAAATTCGGCGTATTAGGTGCAGCGTTTGCATGGTTTCTGCGTGTATTATTGGATACAATACTTCTCAATAAAGCGTCCTGCG
This sequence comes from Candidatus Omnitrophota bacterium, assembly GCA_028718265.1. The sequence goes on along the minus strand of JAQUMG010000003.1, from coordinate 13,902 downwards.
ACCTGTTTGGCGAGCGGCTTATTACGTGGTACGGCAGGCTGTGTTATCGCAGTTTTCCGCCTATGGCGTTATGCTGTCTTTTGTTCTGGTGGCTCAGGAGTTTCGATCTGCCCCTCCTGAACCCCATCAGCATGATCGGGTTTTTTACTGCTTTTATTTTATATGTTTTATTTGTATGGAGATGGGGATTGGATGACATGGCGCGAAATAAAACCTTGGAAATTCTTAAGGAATCGGTATGCACGATACTATAAAGATGGAAGCATTTCCGGATTGTATAATTTGCGGTATTCATGGCGAAGGAATTTATAACGGATTGGTTGACAATTTTTGCGGAGTCAAAGGCGAATTCAGCATAAGCCGTTGTCCAAAGTGCGGGTTATTGTGGCTTAATCCAAGGCCGTCAGCAGATGATGTGGATAAATGCTACGGCAGTAATTATTTTACGCATGAAGGAGATTTTAATTATAAGAGAGGGCCCCTGGCGCCTCTGAAAGATGCCGTAAGAGGGGCTATCCTTTGCGGAAAATACGGGTATCGGCATCTTCACAAAAAACACGTACTATGCCGGGCAGGTAAATTGTTGTCAAAGATTCCTGCGGTAGCCTCAAAAGCGACATATGGCATGGAATCGCTTTTCCCGTTTTTTAAAACAAGCGGATTTATTGTAGACATAGGCTGCGGCAGCGGCGAATATCTGGAAATAATGCAGCGGTTGGGATGGAGCGTGCTGGGCGTGGAACCGGACCTCATAGCAGCCGGCGTGGCAGAAAAAAACGGCATCCCGGTATTCAAAGGTACGCTTAAGGAAGCGGGGTTAGAGGCTTCTTCCGCAGACCAGATAGTGATGAGGCACGTTATAGAGCACGTGCCTGACCCGTTGGACACTATTAACGAATGTTTTAGGATCCTTAAAAAAGGCGGAAGACTGATTATCCGCACGCCTAATGCCGGCAGCCTGAGCCATGAAGTTTTTAAAAGAAATTGCCTCATTTTAGAAGCGCCGAGACATATGTTCGTTTTTTCTCCTAAAACCGCACGCCGTATTTTTGAAAAAAGCCCGTTTAAGGAATTTAGCGTCACAACATCGGCCAAAACCGCAGAATGTATATATGATCATAGCGTACTTATTTCGAAAGCAAACGGAACGCTCGACATGAAAAACAAAACGCCCCAAAAGGGCCGCTTTTGGTTCGCCTTGAAAGAATCATTTTTATGCCGTTGCGGCCAGGAACGCGGCGAGGAAATAGAGATAATTGCGGTTAAGTGAAATGGAAAATATGGAAACTGCCGGCGATAAGAAAACCGATATATCGGTAGTTATAGTTAACTGGAACGTGCGGGATTTTTTAAAAAAAAGCCTCGAATCCATATACAGGTTTACTGAAGACGTGGATTTTGAGGTATGGGTTGTCGACAATAATTCTTCTGACGGAAGCGGGGAGATGGTAGCAAAAGAATTTCCGCAGGTTCACCTGATAGCCAATAAGGAGAATCTGGGTTTTTCCAGGGCCAATAACATGGCTTTGACAAAAAGTAATGGGCGTTATGTTTTATTATTGAATCCGGATACCGAACTTATTGATAATTCCCTGAAGGCCATGACCATGTTCATGGATGACCATGCAGATATAGATGCGATCGGATGCAAACTGATATTTCCGGACGGTTCGCTGCAATATAGCGCGAGGCACTTTCCGTCATTATTTACCGACTTTATGGAAAGCCTGGGCCTGGACGGCGCATTTCCTAAAAGCGCGTTTTTTAATTATTATAAAATGGGCGAATGGGATCATGACGATATGCGGCCGATCGACGTTCCTTACGGCGCGTCTCTGCTTATAAGGCGGAATACTCTTGAAAAAATCGGCTTTATGGACGAGCGTTTTTTTATGTATTATGACGAGATAGATTTATGCTACCAGATCAAAAAAAACGGAGGAAAAATTTATTTTATTCCGGATATCAAAATTATCCACAACAGTAACAGAAGTTCAAATCAGATACCGCTCAGTTGCGCCGAATGGAAGCTGACGAGCAAACTTCTCTTTTATGAAAAAAATTACGGCTCATGGTCGGTTTTTGCGCTGTTTTTCAATTTAGTACTGCACAGTATAATCATATGGGGCATTTTTCCTGTAACGAGCCTGTTTTTTAAACACCCGCACGATATAAATTATTTTAAGGAATGGGCAAGATTTACCTGGCGCGTCTATGTCAGATATCTAAAAACTCGTCACACCCGGGAGCCCGCATGCTGATAATGTCGCCGTTATTCATAGTGAAGAACCTCGAGCGATCGGCATTGAAGAGGTATTCGGATTATTTAAGCGGCAGGGTGCTGGACATAGGCTGCGGGACAAGGCCTTATGAAAGATATCTTAAGAAAAGCAGCGAATATATAGGCATGGATGAAAGCAGTGACGTGAAGCCGGATATTCTTGGAAGTATTCGGGATATTCCTTTCCCGGACGGCCATTTTGACGCCATACTATGCACGGAAGTCCTGGAACATCTTGCCGAGCCCGAGATAGCCATAAAAGAAATAAAAAGAGTATTGAAAAAAGAAGGTTACCTGTATATGACTGTTCCGCAGGAATGGTGCCTTCACTATGAACCGGATGACTATTTCAGGTTTACCAAATACGGAATAAGGTATTTATTGGAAAAGAACGGGTTACAGATAATAGCCATAGATCGGATCGGCGGAATATTTTCCCTGATAGGACAGAGGTTTATTGACGTGGCATGGTCTGTAATAACGGGTCTCTTGAGGCCTGTTATCGGATTGAAATGGGCAGAGAGGACTGCATCGATACTTTGTCTGCCCGTTTCGCTATCCTTCTTTATATTAAGCATGGTCGGAGATAATATCGATAAAAAAGATGCGCTCGGATGGGCAGTTTTGGCGGTGAAATGAAGCTAAAATATCTAATCATACCCATAATGATTTATTACGCCTGTTTCCTGTTTCACGAATCGTGTTTGAGGGCGGATTCAGCGCGTTATTTTGTTTTAGGCCGTTCTATCGCCAATGGCACGGGATACGTGGATGAATATCTGCCTGAGCCCAAACCGGCTCATGTTTGTCCTCCGGGATACGCCTTCCTTCTCTCTATCGTTATAAAGATTTTTGGCGCGAATATAGTTTTACTGCGGATGTTAACGGTAATATTCAGCGGACTTTCGCTTCTTGTCTTGATCGGCATCCTCAATAAATATTTAGATTCAAAGGAGGTTGCTGCGGTCTTTTTGCTTTTTGCCTTAAATCCATTATTCCTTAATTATGCCCATGCTCTTATGTCCGAGGCCGGCTATATTCTGTTTTCCTGGATTGCTATTTATATTTTTCTTGCATGGGAAGACAGCTTATCGGCACCGAAGGTATTACTGGGAGCGCTGATCGTAATAATAAGTTTTTATATCAGAACCGTCGGCGCTATATTATTTCTATCGCTATTTATTTATCTTTTGATGCGCAGAAAATATACGTACGCCATGCTTTTCGGATTGATAGGTATGCTTATGATTCCATGGTTTATATATGGATTAAACAACACAAACGGTTATGACTATATCTTTAAACTAAGGGACCCTTACAATCTTTCCCTCGGCACAATCAAAATTTCGGATATGCCGCTGCGGTTTTTATCCAACCTTAAATATTACGGCGGGAAAGTAGTCGCGGATATCGTCTTTTTCCCGTATTTTAGAGAAGTCACGTTTGGCGACGTTCTCTTTCCGGTAAAGATTTTTTTGAGCGTGTTATTTTCAGCTTTGTTTATCTCCGGATTTTATCGTTGTGTGCGCAAAAACGCAGGTATCATAGAATTGTATATCATAATTTATATCGTAATGCTTATGTTTTGGACATATCATGACGAACGATTTCTTTTGCCGATATACCCCTTCCTTCTGGGCTATCTGATGATTATTCTCAGGAGGCCAAAGTTAGTACTTGCGAAAAAAGTCATAGTCAGCGCTTTATTTTTGGCGCTTATCCCCGCGAATATCGTTATGGCCAGAGGTCTCGCTGACAGGGATACTTCTCCGGAATCATCGTTTTTCGAGACCATGTCATGGGTTAAGGAGAATACGCCGCCGGCAGCGATTATTCTTTCATGCGACCCGGTTGCGGTGTATTTATATTCACAAAGGAAGGGAGCTACCCTCGAACTGGAACCGGACGCGCGCAAAGCTTTTTCGAGTATAAGGAAAAATAAAATAGATTATATTGTGGCGTGGAAATATGACAGCCTGAAAAAGAAGGGCAAGGCAGTATTTGTAGTCGAAGATTTTTTATATCCCTTATTGGAAAAATATCCGGACAGCATAAAATTGGCATACGAAAGTTCAGGCAAGCCGATAATCTATGTTTATAAAATAGATATGCATCGCAGGTAGCGGAACCGAAGAAAGGGTTCTGTGTCGTTATGATAAAGATTTGCCATCTTGTTGATGAATTAAACATGGGCGGGTTGGAAAATATATTGAAAAATCTTATCCTGGCCCTTGATAAAGAAAAATATCTTTCAGAGGTGTGGTGTCTGAAACGAAAGGGCATTCTGGCCGAGGAGATTGAAATAGAAGGAATTTTAGTGAGGAGTTTCGGCTTTGAGGGCGGTATCGGGATATGGCACCTTCTCGGGCTTGCGAAAGAATTACGCAAAGAAAATTTCAAAGTCATGCACTCCTACGGCATGTTTCCCATGATCTGGGCCGTGGCGTGCGGGATTTTAGCGAAGATTCCCGTAAGAATAAACCATTGCGGCAATCTTTATTATGATGTTTCGATAAAGGACAAGATAAAGCTTAGATTTTTTAGTTTTTTTACGACAAAGATCATAGCCGTGTCGGAAGCGGTCAAAAAATCTATTATAGAATCTATCGGTATAGATGCGGACAAGATAGTGGTGATTTACAGCAGCGCAAGAAGCATGGAAACGCAAACCCCGCCGGAAAGGCGGGAAATGCGCAGGCAATTAGGCATCGGAGAAGATAATTTTGTCGTAGGGAACATAGGCCGCCTCGTAGAACATAAAGGCCATAAATATCTGATAGAAGCAATGAATAAACTGCGCCTCTGCGTATCCGGCTTAAAATGTCTGATTGTAGGCGACGGCCCGGTAGCGGGGAATTAAAAGGCCAGAGTCAGAGATTTAAATCTTGAAGATATGGTAATTTTCACGGGATTAAGAAGGGACATCGAAAACTTGCTTCCGGCTATGGATGTTTTTGTCCAGCCGTCTACTTTACTCGAGGGGCTGCCTGTTGTGCTGACAGAGGCTGCTTCAAGCGGTCTTCCTTTGATCGCTACGGACATAGGAGGCAGCGCCGAACTTGTCCAGGACGGATTAAACGGCTTTGTTGTTCCGCCCGCGAATTCGGAAATAATAATGGAAAAAATAAAATTTTTAACTGAAAGTACGGACGAGAGAAAAAAGATGGGTGAGGAATCGCGGAAAATATGGGAGCAGCGTTTTACATTGGAAAAGATGGTAAATAAGATAGAAAGGCTTTATGAACACGCCTCTTAATATCCTTTATATCCATGAGATGTCCGGTCTTGGCGGGGCCGAAAATAGCCTGTTGAATCTTGTGGAACATATGGACAAAGATAAGTTTAAAGTATTTTTTGTTTTACCCGAAAACGGTATATTCGCCGATAAACTGCGCAAGCTCGGCATAGATGTACAGTTTGTAAAGATGCCGCGTTTCCGGTTTCTTATAGGCGCAGACAAAGCGATAAGGCGCTTAATAGGCATAAGCAGGGAAAAGGATATAAACTTAATTCACTCACAGAGCATAAGAACCAATATGTACGGGGCGATTGTCGCAAAGCTGCAAAAGATACCGGTTATCTGGCATGCGCGTAGTCTGGTAGAAAAGGAGATGCTGGATTTAGACAGGCTGTTTTCCTTTCTGCCGGACAGGATTATATGTAATTCAAAGGCCGTGGCGCGCAGGTTTGAAAAAAACAACAGATTGATACCTAAGGCCCGGATTATTTATAACGGAGTAGATTTGGGAAAGTTTAATTCAGGCATAGACTCGCGCAGAGTAAAAGAAGAATTTGGCCTGCGAGGCGATACCGCGGTTATCGGTATTGCGAGCCGGTTTTCGAAAAATAAAGGGCATGAGTATTTCTTTGAGGAAGCGCGCACACTTAAAAAAATATTTAAAGGCAGAGATATAAAATTTCTGGTAATAGGCGGTGCCGTATTTAAAGAGGACGCATATAGAGAGCAGTATCTGAGAAAGGTGGCCAATAAGCTTGGATTGAAAGATTCGGTGATTTTTTGCGGCTTTAGAGAGGATATGCCGGAACTTTTTAACGCGTTGGACATATTTGTTCTTACCTCCAGAGCGGAGGCGTGCGGCAGGGTTTTGCTTGAGGCCATGGCTTCCGGCAGGCCTGTAGTGGCTACGAATAGCGGCGGAACGCCGGAACTCGTTCCCGATGGCAAAGCCGGAGTATTGATCGCTCCTTCAAAACCGCATGCCTTGTCAGCGGCGATTATTGAGTTATTAAAAGATGCCGGCAAGAGGCAGGAAATGGGTGTTGCTGCAAGAAATTGGGTCGAGCAGAATTTCAGTATAGAAAGAAATGTCAAAGAAACGGAAAGAGCCTACTTCGAACTCTTTCATGGCTGTTAAGGAGCTACCAAGATGAGCAGGAAGCGCAAAAAGTTTCTGGTTTTTGGCAGTCCGCTGATAGGTCGGCCGGAAATCGATGAGGTGGTATCCGCACTGAAATCAGGATGGTTAGGTACGGGTGCGAAGGTTCAGAAATTCGAAAGGATGTTCAGGGATTATAAAGGCGTTGATTTTGCCATGGCTGTAAACTCGTGCACAGCAGCTTTGCATCTTTCCATGATTGCCGCAGGCATAAAACCGGGTGACGAGGTAATTTTGCCTACAATGACGTTTGCCGGCACAGCCAATGCTGTGATCCATGCGGGCGCAAAACCCGTATTTGCAGATTGCCAAGGAGACACGATGAATATCGACCCCGAAGAAATAAGGCGGAAGATTACATCCAGAACGAAGGCCGTAATCCCCGTGCATTTTGCGGGCCGCCCCTGCGATATGGATGCTATTATGCATATCGCAAAAAAACGTAATCTGAAAGTAGTGGAAGATTGTGCACATGCAATCGAAGCAGAATACCACCGGAGAAAAACGGGAACTTTCGGAGACCTCGGCTGTTTCAGTTTTTATGTAACAAAGAATATTACAACCGGCGAGGGCGGTATGGCGATTACAAATAACAAGGAATATGAGGAAAAGGTAAAAGTGCTTGCCCTCCAGGGTATGACAAAAGATGCATGGCAGAGATTTTCTGACAAAGGTTACAGGCATTATCAGGTTGTAGCTTCAGGATATAAATATAATATGATGGATCTCGTAGCGGCAATAGGTATTCATCAGTTACCGAGAATAGACAGGTATTGGAAAAAGCGAAAAATGATTTGGTCGAGATACAATGACGCGTTCGCCGGCCTGCCGGTAAGTGTGCCGCTGTCTGCCGAAAAGGACACAAAGCACTCCTATCATTTATACACTTTGCTGCTTGAACCGCGGGCACTAAAAATCGGCCGGGACCGGTTTTTAGACGAGATGACAAAAAGGAACATAGGCGTAGGCGTTCATTATGTAGCGTTGCATCTGCATCCTTACTATCAGAAAACTTTTGGCTATAAGAGAGGGGATTTTCCGAATGCAGAACGGATTTCGGACGGGACTGTTTCTTTGCCTGTTTCCCCGAAGTTGTCCGGCGCTGACATTGAAGATGTGGTATGCGCCGTAACGGATACAATCAAATCTTTTTCGAAAAAATGACAAAGACATATTTCAGAACAGAACCGGAATTGCACAACACTCAGTTTATAGAAGCTATGGCGCCTTATCATTTTGCCGGCCGCCTGGTGGGCGGCAAACGGGTTCTTGATGCGGGGTGCAGCTTCGGATACGGCTCTGATTATCTTTCGAAGCGGGCAGATGAGGTAGTCGGACTGGATAATGACCGAAAAACGATAATCCGGGCAACGAATACGTACCGGCAAAAAAACGTCAGGTTTGTTTTGTCGAACGCCACAGGTATAGATTTTCCGGATAGCTACTTTGACGTTGCCTGTCTTTTTGAGCTGATTCACCAGGTAGCAGAATATCAAAAACTATTGGAAGAGATACACCGTGTTTTGAAAAACGGCGGGATTCTTCTCGTTTCTACCCGCAGAAAAGATAAAGAAGAACCCAAAGGTGATCCGTCGCACATTAAGGTTTTTACAGCGGAAGAATTGAAGGCCCTTTTGGGCAAGACGGGTTTTTCCGGAGTTGAGACGTATGGAATAACCAGGCCCGAGGGAGTTTATGAGCTGGAGAGGGAACTTGCTGCCGTGAGAAAATCCGGGTTGGCGGGTATAAAGAAATTGATTCCGCGCCGGGCGGTCCCCGGCTTAGTCTATCTCTTTTCCAGAATTAGGGGGATAAAGCCGCCGCAGGAGCTTAAATGTGAGGATTTTAAGATATCTGCCGATGCCGCCGGTACGGCGCCGGGCATTTTAGCGGTTTGTAAGAAGATATAATTTTTTAAAGACAAAAGAGAGCAATGCGTATGAATTCCGGGGAAAAGCTGTCCTGTACGATCGGTACAAAAAACGCCGCGATAGACATCAGGGGGTGCCTTGAGTCGGTAAAATGGGCCGATGAAATTATCGTTGTGGATGATTTTAGTACCGATGGTACGGTAGAGATAGCCCGCCAATACACGGATAAGGTTTTTCAAAAAAGGCTGACGGGATATACCGAGCAGAAAAATTATGCCCTGGAAAAGACTTCTTACCGCTGGGTCCTGTCTCTGGATGCCGATGAGCGCGTTACCGAAGAGTTGAGGGATGAGATATCGGGAAAGCTTTCCGCGGAGAAGGATTGCAGCGGTTATCTTTTCAGGCGGCTGAATATATTTCTCGGCAAAGAAGTGAGGCATTGCGGATGGTATGAAGCGGACAATCTCCGCCTTTTCAATAAGGAAAAAGTCGGCTACGATCTTGGCGTGAAATATCTGGAATCGATGAAAGTATCAGGTAAGCTGGGAGTCATGAAAAACGATCTGGTCCATTATACATGCCGGAGATTGGACGACTATATAAACCGCGTGAACCTATGGACAACTTTAAACGCCAAAGATTTGACCGCCAAGGGCGTGCGGATAAGGCCCGTTACCGCGCCGTATTATTTCGTTTTTAAACCTGTCGTCGTATTTTGCTACAAATATTTTATTAAAGCGGGATTCCTGGACGGTTTTAGAGGGTTTTTAATATGCGGATTTTCAGCTTTTACCTATTTTATATCTTACGCTAAGTTATGGGAGCAGGAGAATAAGGAAACGGCGCGGCATGAAAAAACTACCTGATAATATCAGCAAAGAACTTATCAATTTTTACAGGACATCTAAGCAGTACGGCAGACGGCTTGATTTCCATGGTGAAAACGCTTATCAGGAATATGTCTCTTTTGTTAAACGGTTCGTAAGCAGGAAAGACCGGCTTTTAGATCTCGGCTGCGGAACGGGACTGTCTACTTTTATGCTCGGACAATTAGTAAAAGAAGCGCGCGGTGTAGATATATCGCCGATCTTCATTAACATGGCCAATGAGAAGCGCAAAGCTAAAAATGTTGAATTTGAATGTACGGATATTGTCCGTCTTCCTATTCCTGACGAAAGCTATGATGTAGTCTCATCTTTTCTTACGATAGAACACGTCTACGATGTTGCTGCCGCACTCTCGGAAATGACAAGGGTTGTAAAAAAAGGCGGGCTGATTATCATACTTTCTCCGAACCTGCTTTCTCCGTTTGCGGAGATGTATAAATTGAAAAACGCAATATTTCGTAAAGAAAAAAAATCACCTCTTGAGCGGATACGGGATTCCGGCAATTCTGCTTATTTGGCCGCATATAAGGCGTGGTTATTATTGGTAAAAGATTTGCGGCACAGAGAGGATTTTATATACTCAGAGCCCGTGCTTGAAGATATTTTTGATGCGGCGCCGGACGACGATGCCGTGTATCTTGCCAATCCGGTAGATTTAAAATACTGGTTCGTAAGAAATAAGCTGGACGTTATTAAATATCAACGCGAGACGTGGTGGGGCAGGATATTTCCCTCCTTTGCCACCGGTATTCATATTGTCGCCAGGAAGCCGTACGGAATATCATGAAATCGAATATAAGCGAAATATCATACAGTATCAGGTCTTCTCTGCGGGCGCCTTATCTGACGGCAAGGTCTTTTCTGCTTAGGCCCCTTGTGGTTTTAAGAAAAACCGGGATACCGCGGGAAGGGGAAATTAAGGAGATATTATTTCTGCGCCATGACCGCATCGGTGACATGGTATTGTCGACGGGCATATTCAGAGGATTAAAAAAAAGATACCCCGGAGCCAGATTGACGGTTCTCGCCTCCGGGAAAAATTATGAAATTATCAGAAATAACCCTTATGTGGATGAAACAGCAATATTTGACGGTACAAGAGACTTCATAAGTCGTTTCAGGAGAAGAAATATAGATTTAGTCATTGATCCTTTCTATACCTATGAACTGCGACAGTCATTTTTAACATATATTTCGGGTGCCAGATACAGAATAGGTTTCGAGGAAAGCGGCAGAGAGATGTTTTTTAATATGCGCGGCCCAAAGCTTCTGCCGGCTTCCCACATGGCCGGCAATATTTTCCGGCTTGTAAGCTTTCTAGGGGTAAATGCCGATGAGTACGAACCGCAAATTTATTTAAGCAATGACGAAACCGGATGGGCGAAGAGTATTTTTGCCGACAGGGGCCTGACCGGCGACTTTTTGAAGGCAGCAATAGCCCCCGGCGCCTATTATCCAAGCCAGCAATGGGGCGCTGATAAGTATGAAGAACTGGCCGGGAGGCTCGTAAAGAAATCCGGGGTGAAAATTATACTTTTTGGGGAAAAATCCGAGGAAACTTTGTTGCGTAAAATACAAAGTAAGGCGGGCCGTAAAGACGCAGAGGTATTTTGCGGCGTTACTCTCAGGCAGTTTATGGCGTTATTGGCTCAGTGCAATCTTCTTGTGTGCAATAATTCCGGCGCGTTACATATAGCTTGCGCCTTAAAAATACCTACGGTGTCGAGTATGGGGCCGACTGACCCCGTGCTTTGGTGGCCGAGAGGAAAGGGCCATATTGTGCTTAGAGAAAAATTGGCTTGCAGCCCTTGCTATAAAGCAAGATGCGTCCGGCATGACTGTATGAGCCGGATTTTGGTCGAGGACGTTATGGCTGCGGCGGAGTTACAGATTGAAAGGCATAAAAATGGATAATCAGAGAAGGGCGATTTATGTTGTCTTTGCGGTGCTTGTTGCCGTATTTGTTTTCTTGTCATATTTCCACGAAGTCATAAAGATGTCTTTATACAGGAATTTTGGGGACCTCGGCAATTACTACTTTTACTCTAAAGCGCTGAATCTGAATTATAATGTCTACAGTATGGACAATGAGACTACCGAACAGCTGAGAAAAGAGTTTGGAATGCCGCCGTTTATCGCAGTTACGCTGCATTCGCCGGCATTCCTTATTATGATTAAATGGATTACGTTCTTCGAATATAATTCGGCCACTATCGTATGGATGCTGGTAAACAATATTTTGCTGCTTTTATCCATTTGCATTATTTTAAAAATGGCTTTTGAAAAAATAAAAAACATAGATAAGGGTTTTGTGATAGCAAGCTCCGCATTTTTAGTATTTTCATTCCAGCCGCTTTTGGAAAATACGGTCCTCGGACAGATAAATCCGATGATATTTTTCTTTTTCGTACTCTCTTTATACTGTCTGGACAGGAAAAACGAAATTCTTTCCGGTATTGTATTGAGTCTGGGCATATTGATAAAGCCGCATTTCGGTATTTTATTGCTGTTCTTTTTATGGAAAAGATGCTATCGCGTATTTTTTTCGGCGGCGGCCTCTTTAGTGCTATTCGAGGCTTTGCCGATTTTACTGGGAAAGATTGCTGCCGAACGCAGCTATTTCGCCGCTGTAATAGATTTTTTATACCGGAATTTAACCGATACTACGTTGAGCAATCTTTCTTTAGCGGCCCTGATTAACCGGATAAACGGTACCGGCGGTATAATATTAACTATTTTAGTGATTCTATGCGCATACGCGGCGTATATCACGAGGGAGAGATTCAGAGGTTCGGACCTGAGATTTCTTTTGGAGTTTTCGCTTATGCTGCCGCTCATTTTCCTGATATTTCCGGTAGTTCACGAGCATCATTATATCCTTTTATATCTGCCGATTATACTGCTGTGGGCCCGGTTAAACAAAGAGCCGAAGCTGATCCCTACTGTTTTATTTGCCTTATCTTTTTTGCTTATCGGATTAAGATATTCACTGATTCAGTTTCCTGCATTCGGTTCCGGGTTTTTAAGTGTTTTCAGCGGTCTAAAAATTTACGGCGTAATAATGTTATTTTTTCTGATAGCGCATGAAATCGGAAGAAAGGAAGAATGAAAACAGCGCCTGATATAAGTCTGGCGATTGCCTGTTATAATGAAGCCGGCCATTTGGAGGAGAGCGTGAAAGAGACGCTTACAGTAATGGCGGCGAACAAATATAAATATGAAATTATATTTGTAGATGACGGTTCAAGCGATAATACCCGGGATATTATCCGCAGGCTGTGCGGCGCTAATGCACACATGTCATGTATCTTCCACGAAAGAAACATGGGAAGAGGGAAAGCTGTTTCGGACGGGATCAGGGCGGCCAGCGGCAAGGTCGCCGGTTTTATCGATATAGATCTGGAAACGCACGCAAGATACATCCCCATACTGATTGCGGAGATAAAAGGGGGTGCGGATGTAGCCTGTGCCCGGAGAACGTATAAAGTAACGCCCGGTTCGGTAAATCGATGGCTTATGAACAGGGGGTATAACTTTTTGGTCAGAAATTTTTTAGGCCTGAAATTTTACGACACTGAAACAGGCTGCAAATTTTTTAACAGAGAACGCATTTTGCCCGTTTTGGAAAAAGTTCAGGATAATCACTGGTTCTGGGATACGGAGATTATAGCCCGGGCTTATTTCAGCGGCCTCAAAATATCGGAGATTCCGACGATTTATATACGGCGTAAAGGCAAAAAGAGCACGGTTAGGATATTGCCCGATATAATATATTACCTCAAGAAGCTGGTTTGGTTCAAACGCGAAATGAAAAAGATGGAAACACTGAGTGCCGCTGATTGTATCAGGGCCTACTGGGAAGAAAACCCCGAGTTTTTTGACAGGTATTATTCTGAAAAAAAAGGCATCCGCAGTTTTTTTGTAAATGCCTTTCTGAAAAAGCGGGAGTCAAATATCCTTTCCGCATTAGATGTAATTAACGGTGATAAGGTGCTGGATCTGGGGTGCGGTTCGGGGATTTTCATCGATACATTATCAAGGAGGGGCGCGGCGGTTACCGGCGTAGATATTTCCCGGAAAATGCTTTCGCTGGCCGATGCGAAACTAAAAGCAGCCGGCATCAAAGGATATAGTCTGATACTGTCAGAGGCGTCTTCCGTGCCCGTTGAAGATCAACATTACGATTCTGTGATTTGCACCGGACTCCTGGACTACGTCTACGATACAAAAAAAGTACTTAGAGAAATTCATCGGGTATTGAAAGATTCAGGAACGGCAGTTATTACCATTCCCAGTAAAGCGACGCCATTTTTTATGCTTAGATCCGAACAGGGCGGTTATTTAAGGAGGCGGTTGCTTAATTTGCCGCACATACTTACGGCGGTGACCAGGGCAGGGATGGTGAAAATGCTGGAAGAGCTGGACTTTAGAATAGAAAGTGTTTCACTGGTCTATTTTACGATGTG
>JAQUMG010000002.1 GCA_028718265.1 Candidatus Omnitrophota bacterium | reverse complement strand
TTTAATTTTTTTGCTGTATTTAAAATCATTCCTACGTGCATAACCAAAATAAGATAAAAAAGAGGCATGCTATGTTCAGCAAGCGGTTCTGTCATAAGCATATATACGCCTGAAACTAAAAATATTGCTAGGCACCACAAAAAAACTAATATAAGAGTCGAAGCAAGTTTTTCAATATCTTGTCCAGATTTTTCGTCTCTAATCATAGTTTCCTCCTGAAATTTATTCGAACACACTATCAGGTATACTTGTATTAAGCTGTATATTTGAATAAGAACTTGTCGTCGTATATAGTTGATTACCCGCTTCATCATAGGCAGCTTCTGTCATGGTTTGAAATCCCCAAATACCGCCTATGTTTATAAAGTTAGTATATTCACTGATAAAAAATCCTATATAGTCGCCGTCTTTGATATGTCGCTCTGATTTCGTAATTACCCCTTTGCCGTAGTCAACACAATCAATTTGATATGGATATTCTTCTGTTTGATCTTGCTGAATTGATTTAATGGTATAGATATCTGTTGCGAGATTGTAAAACAAAATTGTCCTTACCATATTAACTGCCGTTCCCGTATCAGTAGCGGGCCTAATATAAATACCGGGTTTAGGGGATATTTCCTGTACCTTTTGTTTATCACCTTTTTGCCATATTTTCAGTTGCGCCACTGGCGGTGCCCACGGAGCATTTGAAGTCACGGTTATATCTGCCATCACATCCTGAATAAGCTGGTCATTTGCTGCAACTTTGGCCATAATGTCGTTTACTGTGACAGGAGGAAAGCTGGAGGTAGTAATATTAAATGTGGTATTTATATCCGGATTAGATGTCACTCTTGCCTCAACTACACACAGAGTACCTTGGCTTGATGTTGTAGTGAGAACTATATGCGCGTTTCCATAATCATTAGTAATATCAGCAGTTGATGATAACGTGCCGGACCCGCTTATGATTTGATACCCTATTTCGCTATCAGGTACGGGGTTAGCATTTGCATCCTCAAGCTTAACAATCAAATCTACCCCAGTACCCGGTACAGGATATATACTATCATCCGTAACTTTTGCCAGATTGCTGGGAATCCCCTCTTTTGTATCTATATGAAATGTTACTTTTTTAGTCGGGAAATTCTGGTCGAATACCTCGATTAAATTTGTAACGGAGGCGTTTATATCTGTATCAAAAATACCTGTGGCTTCACCATTAGCATTTGTGTTAACCGCTGATTGGACCATTGAGCCAGCACCTTGCATTATGCGATATTCAATAGGCTCATTTTCGACAGGCTTTCCGTCTATTTCCAATCTGACAGTAAGCGAGACTTGTGCTCCAGCCACTATCTGTGTGGGGTCATATTCGTAGACATCCGTTGAGACCTTAGTGATGTTGCAGTCTGAGGTGGTTGTTGAATTAACGGTAATTATGTCTGATGCAGTGTTCCCCGCAAGGTCATAAGCAGTCGCCGTAATGGTGTTCTCGCCGTAACGAAGATCGACATTTTCAGCTGTAAAATTATTACCATCTATGGTTGCAAGTACTCCATTAACTATAACATCGCTTTCTTCGCTTATCGTACCGGAAACCGTTATGGGCGCTGTATCAAATATGGCACCATCAAGCGGCGATGTTATAACGACTTCTGGCGGGATTGTATCCAGGGTTATATTCACTGTAACAGTGCTGCTTTCCTGGCCATAGATATTCTTTGAGGAAATCGAAAGAACCTTAGCTCCATCCGCTCCTAAATCATAGAAAAGTATTATCCATGTGGTTTCGCTGTTTAATGAAACGCTTTCTTCCCCGTTTATAATTATCGAACTATTAGCATCCTTTGCCCCTTCAATAGTGATATATCGCTGGTTTGTTATGGAAGGAAGCGGCTCTATTTGTGGCACAGAGGGCGCTGAAGGAGCCGTTAACTGCGCGCCCATATCGCCGCCATCATCTCCCTGTCCTATGCAGGGCGAACCCGTGGCCAGTGTAAAATCATAGTTATTAGGATCGGCAAAAATAGGGTCCGCTGAAATATTTCCACTAATACCGGTAAGGTCGAACTCTGAGGACCCTTCATCAAGCCAGTACTTATCGGTGCTCACCCATATATCGTTATGATGTACGAGGGTTTTCCTTTCATTGAATAAGGCGCCATCGCCATAAGTAAGGAATAATCCCGATTCGCCTCCTATAATTATGTTATTCTTTATCTCCGGCTTTTCCTTATGCATACGTAAAACAATTCCATCCCGGTTGTGGTAAAGAGTGTTGTTCTTTATCTGTCCGAGAATAGCGCCGCCAAATACTTGAGAAAAATAATAAATGCCGCATTCGGTATCGATTATTATATTATTCGTTATGTCAGGGGACGCATCAGGGTTATGGTACATATTCCATATCTGGATGCCTTTGCCGTAATATTCGGGGGTAGAGATTATGCTATCCAGATCGGGCGTAATAAGGCAGCCCTGAATAACAGGGACAGAATTGATTATTGTTATTCCGGCATCGTCTTGCAATGAGAAGCCATCATAATAAGTGTTTGTGTATGTGAGGAAATTGCCTTCCGGAAAGATAATGGTAACATCTTTTATGGTAGAACTGGCATCCTGAAAAGAAATCCTGCCGTTAATTATCACTAAATTGTAGGATTCGCCGGTAAGGTCAACGCCGTCTTTCATCAGGATGTCTTCAGCGTATAGACCTGAAAAAATAAAGACCTCATCGCCTGATGAGGCCTGATTTATTGCATTTTGGATACTTTCGCCGGGATGGACTTCTATGGTGGCGGCATATACCGGGTTTATTAGAACTGCTGCTAAGAGCAGAAATAAAAAGCTAACTGTAATTTTATTGCATTTAGCCATTTTGCCCCATCGTGAATGTTAAAGAATGAGCCTATTCCGGATGTACAGGATGTCATAAGTATATCATATCCCGCCGCAGAAAGCAAGAGGAAACATCTATATTTTTGAACGCTTAACGGGGCTTAACTACATGCGACTGACGTTAATTATTTCTGAGATTTGCAAGGGGCGCAGTCTCTGCTTTTTACTGCGCTAAAGAATAGGATCGTATTTGGACTTTTGGCAGGTAGGTTATGGTGATGTCTTCGAGGACTGGGGTCTCGTGCATTGTCGCATTAGTGGTAGCAAGAAGAGCTTTATACTGAATACTGGTGCCAGCGATGGATGTCATACCGCCGCCAGTTGTAGGAGATGCGTCTTTCCATGTTCCGCCATCAGCGCTGGACTTAGTTTGATATGTAACTGTTTCGGTCGCGCTAGCTGTTGACGGAATTGTAAGCGTGCCGGTTATAGTCCCCCACTCGACATTACCTGTCATGCCAGGACTAAGTGTGGAATTTATGGGTTGTGATGTAAGGTTGCCGTCAGGTGTTATCATTCTAATATCATCCCAGCATGGATATATCTCAGAGCAGTAAAGTCCAATAAAAGCATCATCATCAAAACAATCACTTTTTACGACGGGGCCTACAGTACCGCTACCGGCAAATCGTGTCGCAGAAACCGTCGTTCCTTGGCGCGTTATGCTAAACGTCTTTATTTGTGCGTAACCATTGGTAGATACAGCGTAGTATTCGGTCATATCCTCTGAGTATATTGAGTTAGTCGGATTTGTATCAGGCCAAATTCTTATTTGATTGTCAAAAATATTCTTACAGGTAACGGTTCCGGGTACGGGTCCCGGTATATTCTCAAGATTTATTACAAACCCCTGGGTATTGTAATTTCTTGCGTCAGTATCACTAAGTCCTTCAAAGTGTAATGAATCATGAACGGTATCCAGCTTAAATGTTCCGTCTGGATTACCGCTTGCGTCAAGATTCGGGATATTCCAAAAGAAATTGCCACTCCATTCGAGAGGATTTTGTTTTCCTTCCAAAACAACAATGTCAAGCCCGGCACCTGTGGTTCTAGTAATTAGAAGCTGGCCAGCCCTCTTTAATAAAGACGACATAGGAGCTATTGGCATGCCATAATCTGCCTCGCGCATTCTAAGCGAAAAATTTTGAACTGTCCATGAATTACCGCCGCCGGGTATCGCTTTTGAAAGAGTGCACTTCATGTATTGGGGCTGACTAACAGAGAAGTCAGGGTGGATATTCCAATTGCCAGTGCTGTTATAATCGGAAATCTGATATTTTGAATTTATGGGGTTCCCCGATGTATTTGCCCAGTTTGCCGTTGAATAGGCCGCATCCTCATCGAAATTATCCCAATATCCCAACTTAAGAGAGTCATCTACCGTATCCACATCGCTCGGTATGGTATCATTATAGGAATCGAATAATCGGAATGAACCTTTCTCTGATACCACTGGACAAGAATCAAACCAAGTTACACGCACAGGAGTACCAAGCTCAAATTGTTCTTTCGTGGTTTCGCAATAAATGTCGTACAACTTAACAGTAGCGCTGAGGGTACGGGAGGCAAGGGAAACATTTAAGAGATCCATTACAGTACCTGTTGCAGTAACAGTGTAATATCCGCCGGAGTTAAAACAGAACTCGGTCGTGCTACCCGTAGATGGCTTTGTCCGGTTGGGATTACAATTATCTTTTACTGCCGCGCGGCGTTTGGTGTCTGCTATTCCGGTATTGACCACATTGTTAAAATCTGACCAATTCGTTATGGGGCGCGCGCTAATAACGGCAGAGGCTAGAGCGCCTGCTTGAGTCGAATTTACCGGGCCGCCGATATCACCTTCCACTCGCCTAAATACCGAGTACAGCACCTCCGGCTCACAGGTATTAATGTTAATCGGGGCGCGGTTTACGCAATTGGGATCACGGTAAGAATTAACCGTAATGAACGGCCTCAGCGTATCAAGGTCGGCTTTTTCTATATGATTACTGCTGCCGAATGGCTTATCCATTATGAGTTCATTGAGGTCGTTACAGGGTATATGGCCTGTTATCTTGGAAACAAAAGTATTGACCGCGGTAGCATCCCACGCGGTAAAAACCCTTGATACTATATTCGAAAGCAGTAGAGTATTCGCGGTATTTATATTGACCTTGCGCTGCTCGTCGCTAATCAACTCCACATATGATGAGCCGTTGGAAGTTATACGCGGAGGGGCTGCTTCTTTATCGCTTTCTATCACGCTATGATTATTATAAAGGCTGGCGTCATTTGTCGGATGCGTGTCGAGCGCCCAATCTTCATCTAAATTATCGAAAGCGCTTGATTTGACGTGTGTTCGTAGTTCGGCTATGGCTCTCTGGAGCGCCGCCTCGGCAAAATAGCGCGCCTTGACGCCATTCGAGTAGTTCACAGCAGCGCGATACTCTAGGCGCATATTGAGCGCGAAGCTCGTCGCTATGGTTGCCAGTATGGCCAAAACGCCAACCGCCATTATAAGCGCTATGCCTTTTCGGTTCATGCCACACCTACTCTGTTTCGCTATTCGGCAAATAAACAATGGTTTCAAAAGTACGGTCTCTGCCGGTCGCGTCCTGAAACGTCAGAATGATTTTTACCGCTTCCGGTAACGCAGTATCAGTCCACGTGGTAACGGCACCGGCCCAGTCAGCCAGGCCTGTCGGTGCTGTCATCACGGGCAAATACTGAAATTTTATATTGCTGACCGCTATCTCCTTCGTTGCCGGAACAAATGTTACCAAGTGAGATACAGCACTTGTGTAATCCACACCCGTATCAACGCTATAGTCTATATAACCGCGCTGCAAAGCTTTTTTTGATGTATAAACCGCGTCAGTTATAAGTTCGTATCGGATCTTGTAAAGCGAATCCGAAAAATTGGTTACGAACGTTAATGTATCCGCCGCCGCGCCGCCGTCGAGGCCTTCTAATTTAGCATCGGCACCGTCTGCAAATGCCCCCACCAGCTCGCGGGATATCTGGTCCAGCACGACGCGCGCATCCTGATACACCTCAAGCCGCTCTTCAGACTTCGACCACGCGTCTATGCCGCTCTTAAAGATGGTATAGACGCTGAGCGACAATATACTCAAAATGGTTAAAGCAACCATAGTCTCAACTAATGTTAAACCGCTGTTTTTATGGCTCATATTTTGCCAGATATGTACTTAGTTCAACGTTTCGCAATCCTGTTCGACTACCGCCAGCTATGCCATCCGACGGCCAGTAAACGCGCACGACAACTTCCCGTAGGTCGGTTACGCCGGTTTCATACGCCCAAATATCGTATTCATAGTTCAGGCTATTGCCCAGATAATCCTCGCAAATACCGGGTTGTACCGACGTTAATGCCGTCGCTACGGTCGGACCGACATAACCTTCGCGTTTCAAATCCTCTACCAACTCCTGCGCCAGAAATGTCGCCTCCGTTATACTGGAGGCGCGGCCTGAAGCGTCGAAGCCTACCGGAAACAATGCCAATATGCCGACTAGGCCGACCGCTACGACCAGTAACGCTATTACAATTTCAATTAGGGTAAATCCTGATTTAATCAATTTTTGCCCTGCCGGTAGTTTGTTCTACTTCTATAGTTCGTGTATTCGTACCACTAGCTGTATCTGTAAGGGTGATCGTCCCTGCTTCGCTTGCTTCGCCTGTCGCCTGAAAAACTACGCGGTTACTTGTGAAGTCCGTTGAGGCGGAAACCCCCACCGGAAAATTATATATTTTTTCGACGACGCTCGCCGGCGCTGTCGGAGCGGCCTCATCCGCCGTGGAAATATAATATGACGGCCGGTCATCGATCGTTACAAAAAATACGTAATACGGCACGCGGTACGTAATCGCATAAGATCTCGCGGTCCGGAGAGCGCTCGTTACGCTTCGCGCCGACGTCTCGAGTTTGGTATTCTCCGTAAATTTCGCGAAAAACGGAGCACTGATCGCGAAAAACATCGCCATTATCGCGAGAACTACCAGTGTTTCGAGTAAGGTGAATGCTCGATTCATCGATTTTTTACCAATTATTGATGTCATCATCGCCGCCAGAATCATCGGTTTTATCAGGCCCATTCGACCAAAGATCAAAACTATGCGTGTTATTCGTTGGAGATGTTGAATCGTAATGATACGCATTCTTCCACGGGTCTAATATTTGATATGGCGTTGTAGTACTTAAATCTTCGCTTCTTTTAAACTCCATATATGGACCGCTCCATCCAGCCACCGCAGATGAGCCCCCTGCTTCATGAGTAGTGGTATTTGTAAGATAATCATATAAGACTGCGGACGAATTAGGAAATCCGGTTTCTGCGTCCGGCGGATATAGCCCAGTATCCGCATGGTACATAGTCGCTGCCGTTTCCAATGCCGAAATCATAACCTCAGCCTTCCGCTTCTTGGCAGACTGGCTGGCAGGGCCGCTCGTGCCTACTATCAGGCCGGCGAGTACGAATATTATGGTCATAACTATCAGAAGTTCCATCAGTGTAAGGGCTTGCGTATTTTTCTTATACATAGCTCAATATATCCTCCTAAGTATAGTATACATTACGCACTTAACGTAGTCAATAGCTTGACCAGCGGTAAAAACATCGCTATTACGATACCGCCGACTATCAAGCCCAGAAATACGATCAGAAGCGGCTCAAGCATCGAAGTAAGCGCGCTAACAGTCGCATCAACTTCCTCATCATACGTATCGGCCACCTTGTTCAGCATCTGGTCAAGTGAGCCGGTTTCCTCTCCTACGCTTATCATGTTCACTACCATCAGCGGAAATATCTTCGTTTTGGATAGCGGACCGGCTATTGATTCGCCTTCGCGTATGCTATCATGAACCCGGCCTAAAGAACGGGCGATTACGTCGTTTCCGGCAGTGTCCTTTGTGATCATAAGGGCCTGTAAAATCGGCACGCCGCTTGAAATGAGCGTTCCGAGCGTACGCGAAAATCGGGCGATCGCTACCTTTTGAATCAAAACGCCGAATACGGGCAATTGCAGTTTTATCTTGTCCGTGATATACCGGAAAACGGGCAGCCTTAGCAAAAGAGTGTATCCTATTGCAAGGCCGATTATAAACAAAATCCCGAACACCCATTGATGCTGCATAAAATCGCTTATCTTCAGCAGTATGAGCGTCGGCAAAGGCATTTCAGTACCTATTTCCTTAAATAGTTCCATAAATTTAGGAATGACGAATATGACAAGAAATGACAGGACACCCAGCGCAATCGATATGACAAGCGCGGGATATACAAGTGCGGATTTTATTTTGCCCCGCAGTTTTTCGCTCTTTTCGTTAAAATCTGCGAGCCGTGTCAGAACTACCTCCAGAACGCCTCCGGTTTCGCCGGCTTTTACCGTATTTACGAATAATATCGAAAATACTCTCGGATACTTCATCAGCGCATCGCTGAAGGTACTTCCGCTCTCCACCTGGCCGGCAATACTGTTGACGATATCATGAAAAGCGCCCTGCTTCATCTGGTCGCGCAGAATATTCAGACTTCTTACCAGCGGCAGTCCTGCGCCGATAAGCGTTGCAAGCTGCCGCGTAAAAATCGTTATCTGCTTTGACTTAACGGAATTGCCAAGAAACGGAAGAGACATGTTCAGCGAAAACCCGGGCTTTGCCCCCGCACCAAACGCCTCGCCGCGGGCCGGCGCCTTGCTTCGCTTTGCCGTAATCTGGGTAGGAAAATAACCCAGGCCGCGCAACCGTTTTATCGCTTCGTCGTAACTCGCGACTTCTATTTCGTCCTGTATTTCTTTTCCGAATTTATCTATAGCTTTATATGAGTATAGTGCCATTTTTCACCTTTTAAACATACTGCTGGGTTTCGCGGACAACCTCTTCTAATGTAGTTATGCCTTCACGCACTTTCTGAAGGCCGTCTTCTCTTAACGTAAGCATGCCTTCCTTGCGGGCAGCGTCTCTCAGGGCGTTCGTCTGAACCCTGTCCATTATCAGTGACTTCAGGGGTTCAGTAATGACAAGAAGCTCGTATATGCCTGTCCTTCCCCGATAACCGGTTTTATTACATTGACTACAGCCCTTGCCGCGATAAAAAACCATGCCTTTATGCTCTTCCTTGGTAAGATTTATTTCTTCAAGCGTTTTTGAGTCGGGATCATACCGCTCGCGGCAATTCTTGCATATGACCCTCACCAGCCTCTGCGCGATTATGACCTCCAGGGTCGACGTTATAAGAAACGGCTCCACTCCCATATTTATCAATCTTGTTATTGTGCCGGGCGCATCGTTGGTATGCAGCGTGCTGAGGACCAGATGCCCCGTAAGCGATGCCTGTATGGCTATCTGCGCCGTTTCCGCATCCCTGATTTCGCCGACCATTATTATATCGGGATCCTGGCGCAGTATATGGCGAAGGCACGTCGCAAAATTCAGGTTTATCTTCGGCTTAATCGAAACCTGTATTATGCCCGGTATGTCATATTCGACCGGATCTTCCGTCGTTATTATCTTATAATCGATTTTATTTATCTCGCGCAGGCACGAATAAAGGGTCGTCGTCTTGCCGCAGCCCGTAGGACCGGTAGCCAGCATTATGCCGTTGGGTTTGCTTGCTATGCGCCGCACTTCGCGTTTTACGTTATCCGACATCCCTATCTGGTCCAGCGACAAACTTACCACGTCCTTGTCCAGGACTCTCATAACGACGCTTTCGCCGAAAACCGTCGGAAGCGTAGATACTCTCAAGTCTATATTTTTGCCTTCCACCGATACCATTGTGCGCCCATCCTGCGGGAGTCGGCGTTCGGCTATGTCAAGGTTAGACATGACCTTTATTCTGGAACTTACGGCCAGGGCGAGATTCTTCGGCGGATTCGTTATGTCGTACAATATGCCGTCCACCCTGTACCGGATCATATATTTGTCTTCGAAAGGCTCAAAGTGTATATCGGATGCCCTGTCTTTCACGGCCTGCAGAAGTATAAGGTTCAGTAATTTTACGACGGGCGGCTGCGACGCAAGTTCCTGCAGCACCACAACGTCGGTCACTTCCTCTTCTTCCTCCTGCGGCATAGCAGGAACGCTCTTCTCGATCTCGCTTAAGAGTTCATCTATCGATTCGCCGCCTTCACCGTAATGTTTCTGGATGGCGTCGAGGATGCTGGCTTCCGTAGCAATGACGCCTTTTATGTTGCACCCTAGCATGAAACGCAGATCGTCCGATACGTCTACGTTAAGAGGATCGCTCATCGCTATGGTGAGCAGGCCGTTTTCGAATTTGATCGGCAGTATTTTATATATCTTTATGATCGTAGGCGATATTTTTTGCAGTACGTTTTTGGGTATCGAGATTTTTGATAGATCGACAAACTCTATCCCCGCCTGAATACCCAAAGTTTTAAGTATATCTTCTTCTTTAACGAAGCCCAGCTCTACCAGCGTCCTGCCTAAAAGCTTCCCGGTATATCTCTGTTCATCCAGCGCCTGCTGGAGCTGATTTTCAGTGATCATGCCTCTGTCCATCAGCAGTTTTCCCAGAGATTTATATTTTTTATCTTTCGGTTGACCGGATTGGGGCGACGTTTCCGCCATATTTACGGCTTCCTTCCTTTTTGAAATCTCAATTCGATCTGATCCGGCTCAAAAGCCTTGCTAAGCATTGTCTGATAATCGATAAGGTGGCGCTGGTACAATTCTATCAACGACGAATCAAAGGTCTTCATGCCGTACTTGGCGCCGGTCTGTATATCGGATGTTATGCGGAATGTCTTCTTTTCGCGTATCAGATTCTGGATTGACGACGTCGAGATCATTATTTCAAACGCGGCCATTCTGCCTTTTTTCGTCGCCTTTAAGAGAAGCTGCTGACAGAATATCGCCAGAATCGAAGTGGACAACTGTATCCTCACCTGTTCCTGCTGCTGCGGAGGAAATACGTTAATTATCCTGTCTACCGTCTGGGATGCGCTTGTGGTATGCAGTGTCGCCAGGACCAGATGCCCTGTTTCCGCGGCAAGAATGGCGGCTTCTATCGTCGCCAGGTCGCGCATTTCGCCTACAAGCATGACGTCCGGATTCATCCTGAGGCCCTTTATTATCGCCTCGCTGAATGAAAACACGTCAACGCCTAATTCGCGCTGGGTTATGATGCCTTTTTTGTGTTCATGGTAATATTCTATCGGGTCTTCTATGGTTATTATATGCGCGTCGCGGTTTGTATTTATGTAGTCGGTCATGGATGCAAGCGTCGATGTCTTCCCGCTGCCCGTGGGGCCCGTGACTAAAACCAGCCCTCTTGGTCTGTGAAGTAATTCTTTTACGATGATCGGCAGGCCGATCTCTTCGAATGTCAGAAGCCTCGACGGTATCAACCTCAGCGACGTTCCCCAGTATCCCTTCTGTTTATAGACAGAGACTCGGAACCTCGCAACTTCGCCGAAACTCAGACCGAAATCCACGCCGCCGAATTTCTGCACTTTCTGCAGATGGCTTTCACTGGTTATCGACTTGATAAGATTTTCCGTATCTGCCGCCGTCAGGGGATTATAATCGAGCGGATCGAGCATGCCGTCTACTCTCAGAGTAGGCGGCTTTCCGACGGTAAGATGAATATCGGACGCATTTCGCTCAATACATATCTGTAATAGCTGGTCTATTTCCATATTTATCTCCCATGTTAAAAACTTGTTAAGTGCTAAACAATATCCTGCTGGGTTACTCTCATGACCTCTGATATGGTGGTCATGCCATTCAAAACCTTACGCATGCCGTCTTCCCTCAGCGTCATCATCCCCATTTTTTTTGCCTTTTCCTTAATAATGCTGCTGGAAACTTTTTCGAAGACAACTTCGCGCACCTCATCGCCCATGATGAGCAATTCAAAAATACCTATTCGGCCCTTGTAGCCGGTTTGCGTGCAATCGTCGCAGCCTTTACCTTGATAAAATTTCGCGGTCTTCAATTGCTCCGGCGCAAGGTTCACGGCCATAATTTCTTCTTTGGACGGTTTATACTCGGCTTTGCACGACGGGCATATGACTCTTACTAATCGCTGGGCAAGAACAGCCTGGACGGATGAAGCCACAAGATATGGTTTGATGCCCATGTCAATCAGTCTCGTCACAGCGCCCGGCGCGTCGTTAGTATGTAACGTGGAAAATACCAGATGCCCTGTTAATGATGCCTGTATCGCTATCTGAGCCGTCTCGGAATCCCTGATTTCGCCGACCATTATGACATCAGGGGCCTGGCGCAAAATACTTCTCAAGCCCATGGCAAACGTAAGGTTTATCTGCGGTCTTACCTGTACCTGATTTATGCCGCTTATCTGGTATTCTACGGGGTCCTCGACGGTAATAAGCTTCCTGTCCGGCCTGTTTATATGGCTGAGAGAGGCGTACAGAGTCGTAGTCTTTCCGCTGCCTGTCGGGCCGGTAACCAGAAGTATACCGTTAGGCGATTTTATCAGGCGCTCGAATTTCTTTTCATCGTCCGGCATAAATCCCAGTTCCTTCAGGCCTAAAAGAAAACTCGATTTATCAAGAATTCTCAGGACCAGACTTTCGCCGTATATGGCGGGAAGCGTCGACGCCCTGAGATCCAATTCTTTGCCGCCGATTGCTATCCTGATCCTGCCGTCCTGCGGTAATCTTTTTTCGGCTATATCCATGCCGGCCATGATCTTCATACGGCTTATGACAGCCGCCTGCAATCGCTTCGGCGGCCCCGGCACTTCATGCAGAACACCGTCTATTCTGTATCTTATGCGAAATTTATTTTCCAGCGGCTCGATATGAATATCGCTCGCCCTCTTTTTAAATGCCTCCGCTATCAGAAGGTTTACCAGCTTTACTACCGGCGTTTCTTCCTCTTTCGCAACTGCTTCCGCTTTTTTCTCGCCTGCCGCCCGCCGTTCGGTTCTTGTCTTGGTATCCATGCCGGCTACTAACGCATCGATAGGCGCGCCTTCTTTCAGGCCGTAATGCTTTTCCAGTAATATATCGATATCTTCTTCCGTAGTGAGGATACCTTCCATATTGCATCCGAGGAAAAGTCTGAAGTTGCCGAATGCCAGGAAATTGAAAGGGTTATCGGTTGCAACGGTAAGTGTGTTATTGTCGAGCTTCACGGGCACAACACGATGATGATGGGCAAATGTCATAGGAACTTTTCTGAAGGCGTCCGGTGGGATCTTCATGTTGCGCGTCTCCTGGACCTCTGCGCCGATCTGTTCCGTAACGACATTTCTTATGTTTTCGTCCGTTATGCACCCTTTTCGCAATAATATAAGGCCAAGACGCTCCCTCGTATCACGCTGCTGACGCAGGGCGTCTCTTATATCAGCGGCCTTGAGAAGGCCGGTGCCTTTGAGCATTTCCTCTATCATTTCCGGTTTTATCGGCATATTTTGTCAGCCTTAAACTTTAAGCTATAAGTTTATACGATTAATCATGTTCGCGATATACGCGGCACCGAAACCGTTATCGATATTTACTACGCAAACTCCCGGCGCACAACTGTTAAGCATGGTAAGAAGCGGCGCCAGCCCCTTAAGGCTTACTCCGTAACCGCAGCTCGTCGGCACTGCTATCACGGGATTAGAAACGATCCCGCCGACTACACTTGCGAGCGCGCCTTCCATGCCCGCAACCACTATTATTACGTTCGCGTTTCCGATCTCGTCCGCTTTATTAAACAGTCTGTGTATGCCTGCAACACCTACATCATATAATGTCTTTACTTCATTCCCCGATACTAAAAGCGTGGCTTTTGCCTCTTCCGCCACCGGAATATCGCACGTTCCCGCGGTTATGATCAGAACCGGTTTTTTCCTGTTATCGAAACGCGGGGCCGATGACTTCCTGTAACAATAGGCCACTCTGCCGAGTTTATTATATTTCAATCCGGGCAACGCGCGTTTTACGTTCCTGTACGATGTTGCCGACAGGCGCGTTAAAAGCACGAACCCGTCGCGGCTTAACATCTCGCGCGATATGCGTTTTATCTGCCCGGCGGTTTTGCCTTCGCAATACACCGCCTCCGGAAAACCGCACCTTGAATGACGGGCGCAATCAATATTTGCGAACTTAAGATCTGCCGAGGGAAGGCCTTTCAGCACCCGCGCCGCTTTATTGATCGCAATTTTCCTGCCCCTGACTCCCGCCAAGACTTCGTGCAGCATATTTTCGCTTCTCATTATAGTTCAAGTATCGCAAATACGACTAATACCAGTAAAATAAGCGAGAGCAGATAAAAGTCGTTATAATATAAAAAATCTTCTAATCTTTCCAGCGGGGAATACGAAACCCCTTCTCCCTGTCTTTTGAGAATACGGCGGCCTCCCCCGGCCTCCCGGTCTCCGGTAAGATGAGCAAAACGATTTTCGGTCCTGTCGGCAGCTGTCGTATTTTCCCCGGCATTACCGGGAGTCGATTTTTTGCGGTACTGTTCGATCTGTTCTTTCTTAAACCGAAGAAGCAGGCCTCCGACTTTATAGGCCGGTAACTCGCCTTTTGCGACAAGGTCTTTGATCATATCTTCGGGTAAGCTAAGATAGTCAGCGACTTCTTTTATATTCAACAGTTTATCATGCATTTATCTATCCTTCATTAAATAACTTTGCCGTTCGCAACCCATTCGTCAATTTTATTTCGGTCAAACTTCCACATGTCTTTTTCCTTGAATGCCGGTAATTTGCCCGAATTTGCCCATTCGAAAACCATGGAGGTATCAACCTCAAGGTATTTCGCCAGCTCTTCGGCAGTCAGGATATTCTTTACGAAGTCATCGATATTGCTGTCCGGAGCAGTCATATGGCATTGGCCGTCAAGCACAGCCCCTTCCAATATGCTGAGGCGCGGCGTCGTAATATCGCCTGTTACGTGGCCCGGCGGAATAAGTTTAAGCTCGCGCTCTGCAATAATATTACCGTAAACGCGGCCTGCGACGACGATATTTTCGCCTCTGATTTCCGCTTTCACCGTGGCCGTTTCGCTTATCATCAGGTTTCCCTTTGTGTCAAGGGTACCTTCGAAACTGCCGTTTATGCGAAGATTAACGGCGTCGCGGAAAGTCAAGGTACCTTGCATCGTTGCATCAACATCAAGAACCTTTTCCTGATGTTCTTCTTCCCTGCCTCTTCTTCTCATCATGCCGCACCTCCCGATTTACCTGTTTTACCGCCTTTGGCAATATTTCTTTCTACTTTTGACAAAATTAATAGAGTAATCAGAATAAGAGCGGTTGACGCATACGCCGCAACATAAAATCCGACGCCGATCGCCAACCCCAGTGCCGCGACCGCCCACAAACTTGCCGCCGTGGTCAGGCCTTTTACGGACTCGCCGAATCTTATTATCGTGCCCGCGCCGAGAAAACCTATGCCCGTTACCACGCCTGCGGCTATGCGGCCGGGATCGAAAACATATGGTTCGCCGAAACTTTGCGCTACAAAAATTGAAAGAACCATCAAAAGACAGGAGCTTAGCCCTACCAAAATATGAGTCCTCAGGCCGGCGGATCTTCCGCGCATCTCCCTTTCCAGGCCGACTGCGCCTGACAGGACTGCGCTCATAATCAAACGCCATACTATTTGGCTGTCGCTTACATGTATCATATTTTTTCTCCTTGCGTTCTTACCGCACACCTTTTCGATATAACGCGCCGCCCAATCCGGCAACCATTGCGCCGTTATCGAGACACAATTTCGTAAGAGGAAGGTGCAGTTTTATGCCGTTATCGCGCGCGGCTTCGATCATTTTGTCCCTAAGTTCTGAATTGGCAGTAACTCCGCCGCCCAGAACCAGCGTTTTGACCCTTTCTCTTCGCGTTGCTTCGATCGCCTTCCTGACCAGAATATCCGTAACAGCATCCTGAAAACTGGCGGCTATATCGTCAATCTCCTGATTGCTGAGTTTCGCGGTCAGTTTCAATATGTCCCTGGCCTTGTTTTTTTCGCCGCGCAGCAAGCGCCCCGGCCCGACCTTACTCCTTAAATGATAAAGAACTGCTGTTTTGATTCCGCTGAAACTAAAATTCAGGCTGTCATCAAAATCATCAAGCGAAAAAAGTTTTTTATCCACCTTACCGCGGGCAGCTCTTTTCTGTATTACCGGCCCGCCGGGATATCCCAGATTTAAAAGTTTTGCTACTTTATCAAACGCCTCACCCGCGGCATCATCAAGTGTCTGGCCCAGAAGCCGGTGGCGTTTTATATCGTGCACTAAAAACAAACTGGTGTGCCCGCCCGACACCACAAGCCCTACAAACGGAAATCTGACATTGCCCCCGTTCAGCGAGGCCGCGTATAAATGCGCCATCAAATGATCGACGCTGATAAGCGGGATATCTAAAGCCAGGCTGACTGCCTTTGCAAGCGATACGCCCACCAGAAGCGCACCCGCCAGCCCAGGATGCGCCGTAACCGCGATAAGATCCACGTCCTTTAATTTCTTTTTGGCGTGCTTCAGCGCGTCGTCAAGAACATAATTTATATATTCCACGTGATATCTGCACGCTATTTCCGGTATAACTCCGCCGAACGTTTTATGCAGATGAACACTCGATGAAACAGAATTCGAAAGTATCTTATTATCTTTAACAACCGCAATTGCCGTCTCGTCGCATGACGTCTCTATTCCAAGGATGAGCATTTACTTTACAATCTCCGAAAGATAGACAAATTGAAAGCCTTCATTTTTAAGTTCAGGGATAACTTTTGCTAAAACCCTCACGGTCGCCGGCCTGTCGTGGCCTACGCCTACTGCCAGGCCGGTTTTACTTGCGATCTCGGCCGTACGCCTCATCTGGTTCTCAATATAACCCTCGTCCAGTTCATTGTCAAGGAAGACATTTCTGGTTGCGACGCGTATTTTTGATTTCTCCGCGACCACCTCGCAAACCGAGTCATCGGCCGTAAGATTATCCATAAAATAAAGGTGCCGCCGGTTCAGCTCGTCAAATATAACCTTCATTAACGCTTTGTCCTCGGTAGCCTTGGAGCCCATGTGATTCGATACGCCTTTTACGCCCGGCACGCTGGCCAGGTCATTTGCCAGAATCGTCTTAACTTCTTTCGGCGGCATATCCGTCATAATAGTCCCTTTTTCAATGTTATCGATCGCGCCGCGGGGTTCAAGCGGCAGGTGCAGTATGATTTCAAGATTCTTTGCGCCTGCCTCCTCTGCTATTTTTTTCGAATAAGGCAGATTCGGTAAAACCGATATTGTCAGCGGCGTCTGCACTTCATAAAGCAGATCCAGGTTGTTCATATTATAGCCGAAATCGTCAAGCACTATGGCTATCTTAGCCCCCTTACCCGCGGCTTTGGCGGCACGCCTGTACTTTTTTTTCAAAAAAGATATCTCGTATATTATCCTGTTTTTGAACGAAAAGTATAAGGTGCGCTCTTCCTTTTTCGAATCTCTTTCGAACGTCGCTTTTATCGGCTTAAAAGCCGTATCGCGCAACTCGTCGGCGATGTCTGCCTGAAACTTGTCAAAGCTGAACCCTGAGTTTGTTTCGTACCTGCGGGTGATCTTGAGAAAAGTATGCCTCCCGCTCTTGCCCCGCTCCTGTTTTCCGTGAAGAAAATTTTGATCGCTGACTCCGGAACCTCTGACGACTTTTAAAATTATAGAGTCTAACCGCTTTGTTTCTTTCGTATAATCGCGCCCTGCAAAAAGGATCAAAACTGCGCCGATTGCCAGAACTACAGCTATGGCTATTTTTGCGCTTTTGGGAAAATTAGCCATTAATCGCCTTGGTCTTATACGCTATGATGCCTTTTAATATATCAATGGCCGTGGACAGCTGATGGTCGTACGGCGCTTTTTCCTCTATTATTCCTTTTTTCCCGCCGGCAGGAGAAATGTCTTTTTTCTCCAGGCTTTCGAAAATGTCCTGCGTATTTTCCTTGGGTATCTCTTTATATTCCTTTTGCGCTACTACCACGTCAGGATCTATGCCGTCGTTCATGATCGAGCGCCCGCTTGGCGTAAAATACTTGGCAGTCGTAATCCTGAGCGCAGAACCATCCGAAAGCGGTACTACCGTTTGCACGGATCCCTTGCCGAATGTCTTTGTGCCGACTACTAGGCCTCTCTTGTTGTCCTGTATGGCGCCCGCTACGATTTCCGAGGCGCTGGCCGAACCGCCGTTGACCAAAACAATAACGGGATAATTATGCGAGACGCCTTCTTTGCGCGCGCGGAATTCAAGAACCTGTTCCTTCTGCCTGCCTTTAGTGCTGACGATCATTTCGTTATTATCAAGAAATCTATCCGATACATCCACGGCGCTGTTCAAAAGTCCGCCCGGATTATCCCTGAGATCCAGTACTAATCCGCTGATCTTCTTTGCGTCAAGCGCGGCAAGTGCCTTATCGAGCTCTTTAGTGGTATCCTCCTGAAATTCCACAAGCCTTATATAACCGATATTATCCTCTAAGACCTCGAATTTCTTTACGCTTGTAATCTTTATGATATCCCGTTTTATCGCAAAGTCCAGCAGCTTGTTTTCGCCTTCCCGCAGAACGGTAATGTTGACCGTTGTGCCCGGTTCGCCTCTCAATTTTTTTACCGCGTCTATCAATGTTATATCTCTTGTAGGCTCATCATTGATTTTCACTATTTTGTCGCCGGATTTTACGCCGGCATTGTAAGCGGGAGTACCGTCAATCGGGGCAATTACCGTCAAAAGGTTGTCGCGTATGGATATTTCGATCCCCAGTCCGCCGAATTTTCCCGTAGTTTCGACTTTGATT
The DNA here is from genome assembly GCA_028718265.1 of Candidatus Omnitrophota bacterium. Next base: position 12,396 of record JAQUMG010000002.1, on the reverse strand, counting down.
TCATTGTACGTGTCGGGGTCCATAAATTGGCTGTATGGATCAAGGGCCCGCAGCATTCCGCTCATCGCCCCGTAAATAAGTTTGCGGGGCTCAATTTCATCAACGTAATTTTGCTGGATAAGAGTAATCGCATCCGAAAATATCTGAATCTGCTCATACATTTCAGACTTACCGGTACGAGGCTCCGTCTTCTCTTTGGGCAGGCAATTTGCCGTGCGCAGTGTAAAAAGTAATGCAATAGCTAAAATCCATAATGCAACTTTTCTGATTTTCATCTTCGCCCTTTCAAAGTTACCTGCCTAATTTACTAAGCAGAATTTCGTTTACTATTTTTGGGTTGGCCTTGCCGCGCGTCTCTTTCATTATCTGCCCTACGAGATGCGCCAGCGCATTTGTCTTGCCGGCTTTATAATCATTTACCGACTTACCGTTTGCCGCCAATATTCTTTCAACTATACTTTCTAATTCGCCGCTGTCCGATATCTGCATAAGCCCTTTTTTCTCTACCAGCGCCTGCGGCGATTCGCCTTTATCGGTCATATCCGGAAGCATCTCCTTGGCGATTTTAATACTTATAATGCCTTCATCTATCATCCTGACCATGGCGGCAAGATTTGCCGGAGATAATTTCGTTCCGTCTATTTCCGCATTTTTTTCATTCAAAATAGCATTTATGTCTCCCATTATCCAGTTTGATATACTTTTCGGATTATTGTGCAGCTTGACTGCTTTTTCAAAAAATTCGGACGTCTTTTTCTCCTGCGTCAGCACAAAGGCGTCGTATTCCGGAATGGAATATTGCGAGACAAAACGGGCTATTTTTTCTTTCGGAAGCTCCGGTACGCTCTTCTTTACCTCACTAACCAGTTCTTTGCTTACTACGAACGGGACAAGGTCCGGCTCCGGAAAATATCTATAATCGTGCGCTTCCTCTTTCGAGCGCATAGAAATCGTCACGCCTTTTTCGACATTCCATAACCGCGTATCCTGCGTCAGGCTCGCACCTTCATCCAGGAGTGCAGCCTGCCTGTTAACCTCGTATTCAAGCGCATTCTTTACCCATTTGAAGGAATTCATGTTCTTAAGCTCTGTCTTTGTCCCCAGCTTGCCGGAACCTTTAGGGCTAAGGGAGATATTCGCATCGCATCTGAGTGAGCCCTCTTCCATGTTGCAATCGGATACATCCAGATATCGAAGCAATGATTTTAATGAAGTCAGATAAACGTATGCCTCCTCCGGAGATGAGATGTCCGGTTCTGAAACAATTTCAAGAAGAGCCGTCCCCGACCTATTGTAATCTATAAGGCTGTATTCACCTTTATGGAAAAGCTTGCCTGCATCCTCTTCCATGTGGACTCTTTTTATGCGTATCCTTTTGGTCCCGGTACCGGTTTTTATGTCGAGATAGCCGTTCTGGGAAAGCGGCTGGTCATACTGGGAAATCTGAAAATTCTTAGGCAGATCCGGATAATAATAATTTTTCCTGTCGAACTTCATCCTTTCCGCAATGGAGCAGTCCAGGGCCAGCGCAACTTTTATCGCGCTGACAAGCGCTTCTTTATTTAGAACCGGCAGTGTCCCCGGGAATCCGAGACATACGGGGCACGTCTGGCTGTTAGGAGTTTCGCCGAATATCGTACTGCAAGAGCAAAAAGCCTTTGTCTTGGTCGACAGCTGCAGATGAACTTCAAGTCCTACGTATACGTCATATTTCATAACGCCGGTTTCCTATTGCAAAAATCGGTATTTTTCTCGAAAGCATGCGCTGCCCTGAAAATAGTATCCTCTTTGAATGCCTTGGCAAGTATCTGCAGCCCTATCGGGAGCCCCTTTTGAGTAAATCCGCACGGTATTGATATTGCCGGTATGCCCGCCAGATTCGCGGGTATCGTATATATGTCCGAAAGATACATACTTAACGGGTCATTCGCCTTCTCGCCCATCTTAAACGCCGCCGTAGGCGATGTGGGAGTCAGTATGAAATCGCACTCACCAAATGCTCTATCGAAATCTTCTTTGATTTTCGTCCTTACCTTAAGTGCTTTCAGATAATAAGCTTCGTAATAACCGCTGCTTAAAACATACGTTCCGAGCATAAGGCGCCTTTTGGCTTCGTCTCCAAAACCCGCCGACCTCGTGTCCATGTACATGTCTATAATGTTTTTCGAATCAGCGCATCTGGCGCCGTATTGGACGCCGTCGAAGCGCGCCAGATTCGAACTGGCCTCGGCCGGCGCAATAATATAATAAGTGCTTACCGCGTATTTTGTGTGCGGCAGACTTATATCCACAATTTTTACGCCGAGCTTCTTGAAAATATTTATGGCGGCCCTGACCGCCGATTCCACTTCCTTGTCCAGGCCTTCAATAAAATATTCTTTCGGAACTCCCGCTCTGAGCCCGCTTATATCGGAATTAAGAAATTTCAGGTAATCGGGAACCGGCATATCTACCGACGTGGAATCCTTTTCGTCGTATCCGGCTATAACATTCAAAAGCAGGGCGCAATCCGCCACATCTTTTGTCAGCGGACCTATCTGGTCAAGGCTTGACGCAAATGCTATTAATCCGTACCGCGAGACGCGTCCATATGTCGGCTTTAGGCCTACAATACCGCATAATGCGGCAGGCTGCCTGATCGAGCCGCCGGTGTCGGAACCCAGCGCCATTACCGCTTCATCCGCCGCAACTGCAGCTGCGGACCCGCCGCTTGAGCCGCCCGGTATTCTTTCGAGATCCCACGGATTCCTGGTCGCCCCGTAACAGGAAGTTTCGCAAGACGAGCCGAATGCGAATTCATCCATATTTGCCTTGCCCAGAACAACGACACCTGCCTTGTCCAGCTTTTCCACAACCGTGGCGTTATACGGCGGATTGAATCCCTTGAGTATCTTCGATGAACATGTCGCAGGATATCCGGATTCACAGAGATTATCTTTAAGGGCTATGGGGATACCGCCTAACGCACCTTTTCTGGCTTTGGATATTTTATTTCGGAGGGTTTTTCGATCAACGATACTGGCAAAAGCTTTTACCTTGCCTTCAACGGCATCTATTCGTTTTAAAACATCATCCAATATTTCCGTAGCGCTTATACGGCCGGACTCCAGCATTTTTAAAAGCGCAAGAGCGGTATTTTTATTCAAGTCCATTTAAGCTTCCTCGATAATTCTCGGGACTTTAAAAAGGTTACCTTCTTTCGCAGGCGCATTTTTCAGAACATCTTCCACATTCAGCGAGGGTCTTACTGCATCCGCCCGGAAAACGTTCTTAATCGGCATGGCGTGCGTAGTAGGTTCGATATCGGCCGTATCAAGTTCTTTTAACTGATCAACATAGCTTATGATGTTACGCAGCTGACCGGTAAAATATTCGATCTCTTTTTCCGTTAATTTCAGCCGCGCGAGATTGGCTATATATTTTACATCATTTTTAGTTATAGGCATTTACAACTCTCTCTATCTCAATATTATAATATAAATTACCATATATATAGCGAAATGTCAACCCTGCAAGCCTGATACGCGGTCGGATATGGCAGCGAAATCTGCGAGGCTGAGCGCTTCCGCTCTGATGTTTTCGGGTACGCCGCTTTCGGAGAGTATATGCTGAATTGCATCCTTGGAAAGCCCGCGGAAATTTTTTGACGAAAGTGCGTTAATGAGAGTCTTGCGGCGGGACGAAAAGCCCGTCCGGATCAATTCAAGCAATATGTCATGATCCGTTACCTTGACAGGCGGGGAGATCCTCGGCTTTAAGATGATAACAGCGGAATCTACTTTAGGTACCGGATAAAATGAATTCTTTTTTATATTAAAAAGCTTTTTTATCTCGGCGTAAAATGATGCAAAAAGCGTCAGGGAGCCGTAATTCTTGCTATTTGGCTTGGCGGTCAATCTGTCCGCCACCTCTTTTTGCAGAGTCAGGAGCGCGAAGTCCATCCGCTTCCTGTTTTCCAGCAGTTTTAAAATAATCGGCGTGCTTATGTAATAAGGAAGATTTGAGATTACCTTGATTTTTTTATCGTGCGGGATAAGTCCGGGAAGGTCGGATTTCAGAAAATCCTGATGTATAAATTTTATGTTTTTGTAATCACTGCCGGAATCATTCAGTATAGAAAAAAGCTTTTTGTCGAATTCGACGGCGATAACCTCTTTTGCGCGCAGCGCAATGTCGAACGTCAGCTGGCCGAGTCCGGGACCTATCTCTAAAACCAGGTCGGTCTTTTTTAGCTCGGCCGCATCGAGTAATTTGTTTTTTATATTGCCGTCTATTAAAAAATTCTGGCCGAGTCTTTTTTGCGGACGGAAACCGAATCTTTGTTCGAGCGACTTAATTTCGCTTCTTGAGAGCATCTTTCTTCCGATTTAACGCCATATTCGCCGCCGTCTTTATGGCGATTTCCATGGAGCGCGGGTCTGCCTTCCCCTTTCCGGCAATGTCAAAGGCCGTACCGTGATCCGGTGAAGTTCTGACAAAACCAAGCCCTAAAGTAATATTCACGCCGCTATCCCGCGCCACCATCTTGAGAGGAATAAGTCCCTGGTCATGATAAAGGCATATGACACAATCGAATCGTCCGTTATAGGCGTCGTAAAAAAGCGCATCTGCGGGAAACGGCCCTTGTACACCTGAGTTGCGGAATATGCGTACGGCCGGAGATACTATCTCTTTTTCTTCGTCTCCGAACATCCCGCCGTCGCTTGCGTGCGGATTCAGGGCGCAAACACCTACCCTTGGATCCGTAATTCCGAAATCCGTCTTAAGAGCGCGTAAAGTAAGCGCTATGGTATTGCTGATATCGCGGGTGGTCAGTTTTTCCGATACATCTCTAAGCCGGATGTGCCTTGTCACCAGGCTGACTTTGAGCGGGCCGCCGCTAAGCATCATGACAAAATTTTTTACCCCGGCGAGGCTTGCCAGGTATTCGGTATGTCCGGGAAACGGAAAGCCCGATTTTCTCACTGCGGATTTGTTTATCGGAGCGGTAACCATGCCGTCCGCAATGCCCTGTTCGATGAGTTCGAAGGCTTTTTTTATGTATTCTATCGAAGCCCTTCCGTAAACGGCTTTTTCTTTGCCGAAACAAAATCCGGACATCGGCACATTTTTCAAATCGAGGATATTTATCTGCGACAAATCATTAAGGCAGGGTATGCGGTACTTATTCAGGATGCTTTTTGTCTTGTTGAGGATTTTCAGATCGCCTACGATGATATAATTCGCGAGATTCTTAACGGCAGGTTTGGCCAGGGCTTTCAGAATTATTTCCGGCCCTATTCCCGCCGGATCGCCCATAGTAAGCACGAGCGACGGCTTACTTGACAGAGATGTAGGCATTTTCCTTTAACCCCTTGAGCCACTTCTCCAGGTTTCTGTTTATCTTTTTCTGGTATATGGCCTCTTCTATTTCCGGTTTGGCGGAATTGAAATCTTTTGACCTTGCCGGCACTATTTGTGTAACTTTGAATATGTGATAGCCGATGGGTGTTTCCACTACATCGGACATGCTGCCCGGCGTAAGTGTGCCGATTGCGTCATCTATTTCTTTTATCATTTCGCCGCGCTTAACAAGACCCAGGCTTCCTCCGTTTTTAGCGTTGGGGCCTTCCGAATATTTTTTCGCCATTTCGGTAAAATCTTGTCCGCTGGCCAGCAGCACTTTTATCCTCTTGATCAACTCTCTCGATTCTTCTTCGTGCCCCGCTTTTTTTCTCACCAGTATATTGTATACTTCGATCTTCTCGGGTTCGACAAATTCAGTTATATGCTGGTCGTAATACTGCCTTACCTCGCTGGGTGTAATAATAACTTTCCATCCTACCTTTTCGCGGACCACCTTGGATTTTATGATGTCACTCCGCAGCGTTTCTCTCATCTCGCTGAGCGATATGTTCTGTATGGTGAGTATCTCCCGGAATTTTTCCTCGGATCCGAATTTATCTTTAATCAGGCGTTCTATCCTTTCATCCAGTTCATCATTATCGGCTTTAATGCCCAGCTTCTTGGCTTCGGATAAAACCAGCTTATCCTGTATAAGCTGGTTTAAAACCATGTCCTGCGCCTCGACCATCTTATCTTCAAGGCTCTTGCCGGTATATTCCTTCTGGTATTCCTGATAAAGAGGATAAAGATATTGCGCCATTTCCTGCTGCGTGATAACCTCTCCGTTGACTACGGCAATAATCTTATCCACTACCACGCATGGCGCTTCTGCCGCCATCGCCATGATGATCAATACGGCTGCAACTATCGTATTAACGAAAAAATGATATTTCATATTTTAGCCGCTATTTTTTCTCGGTTGCTTTTTCGGGCGCCTTTTCTGCCGCGTCTTTCTTTATTTCTTCTTCGATAAGTTTTTCATTGATGACGATCTTGGCCTTATTTTTCGCATCGGTCATCATCTTATCCAGAAGGTCCTTCTTCTTATTTCTCGACAGTTCCCTCTTTATCAGTTCCTTTACCGACGAGAATTCCTGTACTTCGGGATTTTTTTTATCGGTAAGTTTTATCACATGATAACCGAACTGCGTCTTGACGGTACTGCCGATTTCGCCTACTTTGAGCTTATAGCATTCTTCCTCAAACTCGGGGACAAGCTGCCCTTTTGAAAAATAACCTATATCCCCTCCGATTTTCGCGGTCGCATCCTTTGATTTTTCCTTGGCCAGCTCTTCGAACGACGCACCCTGTCCGAGCTTCTCTTTTATGGCATTGGCCTCTTCGAGCGTATCCACGAGTATATGAGATGCGCGCCATCTTTCGGGCAGCATAAATTCTTCGCTGTTCTCGTCATAATACTTCTTCGCTTCTTCATCGGAAACCTTGACTTTATTTTCTACTTCTTTTTCCACGAGCCGGGCAATGATAATCTTTTTTGTTGCCTCGGCTATGATATCCTGGGTCTCGCGGTCTTTGTCAATATTTGCCCGAAGCGCCTTTTTGTATAAAAGCTTCTCCATTATAAGGTCGTTCAGATAACTTCTCTTCTGGTTCTTTACTGCCTCCTGGTACTGTTTCGGCAATTTTTCTATCCTGTCATTAAAATCTTTTACTGTTATGATTTCACCGTCCACCTTTGCCAGGACTCTCTTGCCGCTATCTCCGCAACCTGAGAGCGAGGCAATAAAGGCAACTATTATCATCGGGATTATGACCCTTTTCATCGTCTTTCCTTTCGTTAGCTTAAGCTGTTTGCATGTTTCTGATTTTTAAATACCGGAGAAGTTAGTATACCATGCTGCGCGCTAATTCTCAAGGGATATTCAGCGACTTCCTATATGTTTCCACCGCCCCCTTGAGAAGCCGGCAATACAGGTCAAATCCCACGGCATTTATGTATCCGTGCTGTTCCGCGCCCAGGATATTGCCCGCGCCTCTCATCTCGAGGTCCTTCATGGCTATTTTAAAGCCTGATCCGAGTTCGGTAAATTTGTGAATAGTGTCGAGTCTGTTCCTTGCATTAGTAGTATATGTCCCTGCCCGCGACATTACCAGATATGCGAATGCCTGCCTTTTAAAACGTCCCACCCTGCCTCTAAGCTGGTACAGATCTGATAATCCGAATCTGTCAGCGTTATTTATTATTATGGTATTGGCATTCGGGATGTCAATGCCCGACTCTATTATTGCAGTAGATACGAGTATATCGGTCTCCCCTCCGATAAACCTAAGCATCGCCGATTCAAGCGCCTTTGACGGCATCTGGCCGTGCCCTACATCTATTTTCACGCCCGGACATAACTTTGCCAGGTTCGCGGCGATCTTTTCTATGCCGAGTATCTTATCCGTAACAAAATAGACCTGCCCCTTGCGGCCGACTTCATGTTCTACGGCATTTTTTATAAGCGTATCGTCATAGCGCGATACTATGGTTTTTATAGGGAGCCTGTCCTGCGGCGGCGTCTCAAGTTGCGACATGTCTTTTGCGCCCATCAGCGACATATATAACGTCCTGGGTATCGGTGTAGCCGTCATGGTCAGGACATCCACCATTAATCTGAGTTTTTTCAGCGACTCTTTATGCTTGACGCCGAATCTCTGCTCTTCGTCTATGATCACCAGTCCCAGATCCTTAAAAGCGATGTCCGGCGATAATAATCTGTGCGTGCCGATAACTATGTCTACTTTCCCCTCCCTGAGAAATTTCAGAATCTGATTCTGCTCGGACTCGGATCTGAATCTGCTCAGCATGGCGACTGAGACGGGATATTGTTTCATCCGGCTAGAGAAGGTACTGTAATGCTGCTCGGCTAATATCGTAGTCGGCACAAGTATTGCGACCTGCTTATTGTCCATAACCGCCTTGAATGCTGCGCGCAGGGCAACTTCGGTCTTGCCGTAACCGACATCGCCGCATATCAGCCTGTCCATCGGCTTTGACTTTTCCATATCCCGCTTAACTTCCGCGGCGGCTTTTGCCTGATCCGGCGTCTCCTTAAAAGGAAACGCCCTCTCAAGTTCTTTCTGCCAATCCGTATCTTTGGAAAACGTAAAGCCGCCCATCGACTCTCTTTTTACCGCGAGTTCAAGCAAATCGAGCGCTAAATTATTTATGCCTTTTTGGGCGGCTATCTTCGTTCTTTTCCATAGTTTGCCGCCCAGCTTATGGATAACCGATCTCTTGTCAAAGCCTATGTACTTCTGGACAAGATTAAGATCGGAAAAAGGAACGTAAAGCTTAGCCCTTTCAGCGTACTCAATAACTATATGATCTACGATCTTGCCGTCGACCCTGTGCCGCTCTACGCCTCTATAGATACCGATTCCGTGCTCTACGTGGACCACTCTGTCATTCGGCTCTATATCGACAAAACTATCTATGGGAGACCGCTCGGAAAGCTGGGCTGCTGCCGTTTTTATCGTTTTTCGATGCACGCCTTTTATCGGAAGGATTATAACCATGTTGTGTTCTTCGATCGGGCGGCCGCTCGCTACGTCATAGCTCCTTATTTTTTCGACGATTTCGTCTTTGAGTTCTATGCGTACCGGATCGCTGAAGGTTATAGGAAAGACGGATACTACCTCCCCCTGCCGGCTGAAATCCCCTATTTCGGAAATGCGGCTGACGCGTCCGTAACCGTAATTATGAAGTTCGGCGAGTAAGGTCTCGGAATCAAGTTTTTCGTTTTTATAAAGTTTTATCGATTCAAACATTATGATTCACTCTCGGAAGGAAAATTACATACTCTTCGGGCTGGCAACGCCTATTAGCCTGAGGCCGTTAGCAAGCACCGTCTGGATAGCCAGACACAGGAATAGCTTGGCTTCTGTCTGGCGGGCATCGTCCGTAACTATTCTATGCTTATTGTAGTAACTGTGGAATAATGAGGCAACTTCTTCAAGATACGACAGAAGAGGAAACGCTTCTAAGGTTCTGGCCGAGGCCTCTACTATAAGAGGAAAGTAACCCAGCATCTTTATAATATCTATCTCATCCTTGTCTCTGAGGTATTCTTTATTTAGCGAACCCCGCGCAACGGTATCTCTTGCCTTTTTGTACTCAAGAAGGCTGCATATCCTGGCATGTGCATATTGTATATAATACACGGGGTTTTCCATGGAATGTTTCTTAGCCAATTCCATGTCGAAATCAAGGTGAGAATCTTTTTTTCTTCGCAAAAAGAAAAATCTGGTTACATCTTTGCCGACGTCGTCCCTTAATTCGCGCAGGGTGATAAATTCACCTGCCCTTGTCGACATCTGGACCGCTTTGCCGCTTCTGTATAATGTGCTTAATTGCACTATCAGCGGCGCAAACGATTCTTCTTTGCGGCCCATAGCTTTTACAGCGGCTTTCATACGCGGTATATAGCCGTGATGATCCGGTCCCCATATATCTATAAGACGCTCGAAACCTCTTTTAAATTTATGCATATGGTATGCTATGTCCGGAGCCAGGTACGTATATTCGCCCGTGCTTTTTATTATTACCCTATCCTTGTCGTCGCCGAATACGGTCGACTTAAACCAAAGGGCGCCGCCTTCTTCATATGTCAGCTTCTTTTTAGACAGAAATCCGATGGCGTCTTTTATTTTCCCGGAGCTGCCCAGCTTCTTCTGGCTGTACCATACATCAAATTTCACGCCAAAGTTTTCGAGGTCATTCTTTATGTCGCCCAGTATCCATTTACAGCCGAAGTCGCTAAAAAATTCGAGCGCTTCTTTTTTCACAAACGCCGCACCGTATTTCGCCTTGACGGCTGAGGCGATATCGTTTATGTACGAACCTTTATAGCCGTCCGCCGGGAACTCGACCGGCTCGCCAAACAATTCCAGATACCGCGCACGTATCGATTTGGCAAGTATCGTTATCTGGTTCCCTTCGTCATTCAGATAGTACTCGCGCGTTACCTTATATCCGGCAAATTGCAGAATATTGGCCAGAGTGTCGCCGAATGCGGCCTGACGGCCGTGCGCTATGGTGAGCGGGCCCGTAGGGTTAGCGCTGACAAATTCAATATTGAGCCGCATCCCGCGGCCGAGCGTTATGCTCCCGTATTTCGCTTTTCTGTCTGCAATGTATTTCAGCGTCTCAAAATGGGATTTTTCGGAAAACCAGAAATTTATAAAGCCCGGCGGCTTTGATTCGGCTTTCTCCACATCGTCCTTCAGCGGAGATTTTTTTAACGCACAGTTTATCTTTTCCGCGATTAGCGCAGCGTATTCGGCGGGATTTTTCCCGATGTTTTTTGACAGCTGGAGCGCGATATTGGTTGATAAGTCTCCGTGGCTTTTATCGCGCGGTACTCCCAGCTCTATTTCCGGCAATCGGATACCGGAAGAGGCAAACTTCGCCGTGCCTTCTGCATCAAGCTTCCTGATGCAGCCGGCAATCAGGTCCTTTAGATTTTTTTCGAATTTAGCAGAGATCAAAGTTTCTCCTTGCATGCGCCACGGTTTTCAGTACAAAAAAATAACCCCTCTGGCTTAAGTATACACCTCATTAGTAGGCAGTATTAAACTCGAGGGGCTATCTTTATTTCTTCGATTTCCTGCGTATGCGGCGTTTCGCCTTTTTTTCAGCAGGTAAAATCTCAAAAGTCCTGCGCGGCGAACCATGCCAGAGCCTGTCTAAATCGTAATAATCCCGTGTTTCTTTATGAAAAACATGTACCACAATGTCGCCATAATCCAGCAGAATCCAACGGGTCTCGCCGTTTCCTTCCCTGTGCCAGGCTTTAGAACCGTTAATGGCGAGCGTTTTCTCTATATTGTCAGCTATCGTTTCTATCTGCGTAGTCGAATCGCCGCTGGCCAATACAAAATAATCGCAAATCGCGGGTAACTTCCGCAGGTCCAACAAAGCTACGTCCTTGGCTTTTTTTGCCAAAGCAGCACTACGTATTAATTCTATTTTCCTTTTACTTGAAATATTCTTCAATGCCTGTATTAGCTGGCTTTCAATATCTTGTACATACCCGTACCGCAATCGGTGCAGCTTCCCTTAAGGGCGGATCTGCCGTTCTTCATTGTAACTTTTTTTGTGTCTTTCATATCTTTCTTTGACTTACACTTTACACAATATCCTTTTTCTGCCATCTTGCTCCTCCTTGCTTACTGGTTTAGCTGGTATTTTATTTGCTTAATTTCAAACTTGAAATAGGTTATCACAAAAACCAATATTCGTCAAGATTATTTGTACAATCTGTTCTTTTCTATAAACTTTCTCACATCTTCAGGCACAAGGTATCTTATAGACAGGGATTTCCTTATGCGATTCCTTATGCCGGAAGAGGAAATATCTATGAGCGGCATCTCTATCGCCTTTATATTCTTTCTTAAGGAAAATTGCGGCCGCGGCGCTACGACAAAATGCGCAAGTGTGAGAAGTTCCCTGCTGTTTTTCCAGTTTTTAAGCTCGCTTAGAGAATCTGAGCCGATTATGAAAAATAGTTCCGCCTTCTTGCCGTATCGTTTTTTAAAAGCCCGCAGAGTATCTACGGAGTAAGATACTGCCTTCCTTTTAAGTTCGATCGTCGATATTCTGAATGCCGGATTCCCCTTGCAGGCCAGGGCGATCATTTTATACCGCATGAGCGGCTTATCCTTCTCAACTTTTTTATGGGGAGGGATAAACGCGGGAATGAATATCACTTTATTCAGTTTTAACTGGCACAGGGCTTCTTGCGCTAAGACCAGATGCCCAAAATGCGGGGGGTTAAAAGTACCGCCCAAAATGCCTATACGCAGCTTTTTCAAGCTCTCTCCTATGTCCTTATCTGACCGCTTCCCATTATGATATACTTATACGTAGTCAACTCTTCCAGCCCCATAGGTCCGCGTGCATGCAATTTGTCCGTACTGATACCTATTTCGGCACCCATTCCGAACTCATATCCGTCGGTGAACCGCGTCGACGCATTTACATACACGCAAGCTGAGTTGACCCTG
>JAQUMG010000001.1 GCA_028718265.1 Candidatus Omnitrophota bacterium | reverse complement strand
GTGCTAATCCCTTGGGGCATAATGATTTTGATCGGCATTTTTCTAACGATCAAAGGATATATCGTTTAGAACAGGCTGAAAATATAGAAATGTCCGCCTTGTTGGAGTGGACATTTGGCATCTCTTTGCCTTTCAAATAGTTACGTCATTTCCCGCCAAAAATGACCGGACAAAACGGACACTTCTTCGCCTTTGAATGTTTCTCATAGAAGATTGGCTTCGAAGTGCAGGCATCTTGGCGAGGAATAAGCCTCTCTAAAGCCGCAATTTCTCTTGTTTTCGCCATCAATTGGTCTATAATACATACTTGTAAATAGAGAGAGGTTTCCCCTCGGCTTATACGAGAGGGACCCCAATTTTTGTTTCTGATTGACTCAGGCAAAAATGTCCGGCGAATATCGGAAAAATATCCGAAGGAAATTTTTCCGATGCATATGAGCCGGACAAAATACAAGTCAGGCAAAGGAAAAGGCTTGCTTTATGAGCAACATGACACAAGATAGCGGATCAAAGAAGCCGGGCATGCAAAGCCTGGCTTTTATGTTTGTAGGGTGTCCCATTGTAGGATGGCACCAAAAATTACTAGTTTTAAGTTTAGCGCAAGGCAAGCCATTAAAAGAGTCGGTACGATTTGGTGTTGCTGCGGGCGCCGCAACAGTTATGAATCCCGGAGGGGAGCTTTGTAAACGTCAGGACACAGAAGATCTTTTTGCCGCAATGACAATAAAGACCGGGTCATAAATGTGAAGATTTAAAGATATCAGGATTTGAACAAGGGGGTATGTAAATATGGCTGGCCACGATAAAGAGAAAAAGGCAGTAAATACCGGGCAATCAAATATTTCCATGGAAGAGCTCAAAAAACGACTGAATATTTCCGAAAAGGGGTTGAGTGCAGATGATGCAAAAAAACGTGTTGCCCAGTACGGCTTTAATGAGATCATCGAAAAAAAGACGCACCCCATATTGAAATTTCTTTCCTATTTTTGGGGACCGATCCCGTGGATGATAGAAGTAGCGATCATCCTTTCCGCTCTTGTACGGCACTGGGCGGATTTCTTTATTATCCTTGCATTGCTAGCGATAAACGCATGCGTTGGTTTTTGGGAAGAGTTTCAGGCGGGCAATACCATAGAGGCCCTTAAATCAAAACTTGCCTTAAAGGCAAAAGTCAGAAGGAACGGGGTGTGGACGATTATACCTGCGAGAGAACTAGTCCCCGGAGATTATGTGCGTCTGCGCATAGGAGAGATCGTGCCGGCTGATGTGGTGCTGGCAGAAGGAGATCCTGTTGAAGTCGACCAATCTGCCCTTACCGGAGAATCGTTGCCGGTGGAAAGAAAAACGGAGCAAACTTGTTACTCCGGATCCATAATAAAACGGGGTGAGATAGAAGCCTACGTAATTGCTACAGGAAAAAATACATATTTTGGCAAAACAGTTCAACTTGTCGAGGAGGCGCATACGGAGAGCCATCTTCAACGAGCGGTCTTAAAGATCGGGGATTACCTGATCCTTCTGGCCATCGCGCTTGTTGCCGTTATATTGATAGTAGCGCTATTCCGCGGCGAGCATATGCTTACGATATTCGAATTTTGTCTGATCCTGACGGTTGCGGCTATACCGGTGGCTATGCCGACGGTTTTATCGGTGACTATGGCCGTAGGCGCGAGGCTGCTGGCTATGAAGCAGGCGATAGTCACAAAATTATCCAGCATAGAAGAATTGGCGGGAGTTAACATGCTATGTTCCGATAAGACAGGAACATTGACTCAGAACAAACTGACATTGGGTGATCCCTTTTCAGTCTCGGGAGCGAGATCCGGCGAACTGCTTCTATACGCGGCGTTAGCGTCAAGAGAGGAAGACCAGGACCAGATAGACCTGACCGTAATAGGCGGCATTAAAGATAAGCGGGATCTAAAAGCATATCAGATAACTCACTTTATGCCATTCGACCCTGTCCAGAAAAGGACGGAAGCAGACGTAAGGGGAGAAGGCGACCGTGCGTTTAAAGTCACAAAGGGTGCGCCTCAGGTTATTCTTGCTCTCTCGTCAAATATCGGCGAAGTTAAAGAGTCGGTTGAAAAAAAGACTGCGGAATTTGCGTCAAGAGGTTTCCGGTCGCTGGGTGTGGCGAAGACAGGTGATGACGGGAAATGGCGTTTTTTAGGTGTAATTCCCATGTATGATCCGCCGCGCGATGACTCCAGAGAAACGATCAGAGCCGCAGCGGATATGGGGATAAAAATGAAGATGCTTACGGGTGATCAGGTCGTGATAGCTAAGGAAATAGCCGGTCAGCTGAACCTCGGAACGAATATATTGGACGCCGGCATCCTTATGGAGGACGCAAAAAAGAACGACTCTTATTTATCGGAAACCGTAGAAAAGGCAGACGGTTTTGCTCAGGTCTTTCCTGAGCATAAATATCGAATAGTGGAGATGCTTCAACGTAGGAATAATATAGTGGGAATGACGGGTGACGGTGTGAACGACGCGCCGGCTTTGAAAAAAGCCGATGTCGGTATCGCGGTATCGGGGGCGACCGACGCCGCGCGGGCAGCGAGCGCGATAGTGCTGCTGGCCCCGGGACTTTCCGTCATAATAGACGCAATAAAAGAGAGCCGCAAAATATTTCAACGCATGACTTATTACGCTATATACCGCATAGCGGAGACTATACGAGTGCTTTTGCTAATGACGCTATCAATACTCGTGTTTAATTTTTATCCCGTTACCGCAATAATGATAGTACTTCTGGCCATATTGAACGATGGCGCCATCATATCTATCGCTTACGACCGCACCCCTTATTATAAAACTCCTGAAAAATGGAATATGCCTGTAGTTCTAGGCATGGCTACTGTATTGGGCATAGCCGGCGTCATTGCTTCTTTTGGGCTTTTTTATCTGGGAGAACAAGTATTTCACCTTTCCAGGGAAACAATTCAGTCCCTCATATATTTAAAATTATCTGTTGCGGGGCATCTTACTATATTTATTACGAGGACAAAGGGACCGTTCTGGTCCTACCGGCCCTCGAACATTCTTCTGGGTGCTGTTATAGGAACGCAGATAGTCGCGACATTGATAACCGTCTATGGTGTATTTATGTCTCCGATCGGGTGGAAGTGGGCCGCATTTGTTTGGCTTTATGCGTTCATATGGTTTTTATTTAATGATAGGCTGAAGCTTCTGGCGTATAAGATATTACGGGAGAATCATTCAGGCATATTGGCTAAAGAAATATAACCATAGGAGTTTTTATTATGAAAGGAAAAAAGAAAAAATCTATTTGGGAAATGACGCAGATAGCCGGGCTTGCTGTTTCTGTACCGTTTGAGCTATTGGCTGGCCCGTTCATAGGATATCTCATAGGAAGCTACCTCAAAAATAGTTTTGGGGCTCATCAATATGTGGTGCTTATTTTTGTGCTTATGGGCATAATATCGAGTATGTATAGCGTAGGGGTCATAATCAGGATGATGCTAAAGATCGGAAAAGATGATGCCGAATCATAGGACAGTGCATAAATATTGTCGCAAAATTCCGGCCGGCGGGCCATGGGATAGACAAAGGAGCGCTTAAAATATGATCAGAGATCCTGTTTGCTGCATGGAAGTTGCCTCTACCGATCTTTCCTGTGAATTTGGAGGGAAAAAATATTTTTTCTGCTCCAAAGGATGTTTAGAAAAATTCAAACTTTCTCCCGCAGACTTTTCTCGAAAATACTGTTTTGAGATGGTGATAGTCGGAGCCGGTCCCGCGGGCTTAACGGCTGCGATCCATGCTTCAATTTTGAAGATCGATACCTTGGTCATAACTAAAGATATGGGGGGACAGGCCATCGACAGTGCTAGTATAAAGAACTACATGGGTTTTGACTTTATTACCGGAAAGGAATTGACAGAAAAATTCGAACGCCAATTCCTGGAAGCTCATTACCTTGATCACAGGATAGATGAGGTTGTTAGGATCGATAAAAAAGGTGATGATTTTGAAATCATAACAAAATCTAAAAATAATGTACCGGCAAAAACTGTAATCATCGCGAGCGGCATGGAAAGACGGTCTCTCGGTATCCCGGGAGAGGAAAATTTGTTAAGAAAAGGCGTTTCGCACAGCCTTGTCCATGACGTCAGCTCTTATAAGGGCTTGCCTGTAATAGTTATAGGAGGCGGCAACTCCGGAGTCCAAACGGCTAACGAACTGAAAAAAAGCGGCGCAAGCGTTACGCTTATTTCAAAAGGCAAGCTCATTGCCGATGAAACGGCTATAGAAGAGCTCAATAGCTATGGAAAGACCAGCGTTCTTGAAGGTTATGATGCAATTGAGATAAGAGGGTCGGATGCCGTAGAAGCTCTTGTTGTTAAAAAGAGGCAGGATTCAGAAAAGAAGGTCATACCGTGCAGAGGCGTTTTTATCGAGGTAGGGTTTATGCCGAACACTGAATTTTGCAGGCATCTTGTTGATCTTAATCGAAAAGGAGAAATAAAGATAAACTATGACTGTTCGACAAGGACGTCAGGATTGTTTGCCTGTGGGGACGTAACAAACTGTTTCGGTAAAAGAATAATCATTGCAGCCGGTGAAGGGGCAAAGGCTGCGCTTAACGCGAAAAAGTATTTGTTGGCGAAAATATAATAGAATGGTCATTATGGAAAAGTGATAGTTGACACATACGGGGAGCGCAAATGAAAATCATATTAGGGATAATAATAGGTGGTATTGTCGGATTTGCCGTCGGCTATTTTGGTAAATGTTCACCAGGCCTATGTCCTTTAAAGCATAGACCTATTGTGAGTACTATGGTAGGCGCGTTATTAGGCTTGATTATAGCACTAAGCAGATAAATAAAAAAATCTAGAGATATAAATGCCAAAGACAAAAATAATTTGTACTCTGGGTCCAGCATCGAGTAGGGAATCGATTCTGACTAGGATGATGTATGCCGGCATGGGAGTTGCAAGGTTAAACTTTTCCCACTCCACATTAAAGGCTCACCTGGCTCGGATACGATGCATAAAAAAACTAAATAAAAAACATCACTTCAATGTCAAGATATTAGGAGATTTAGAAGGCTATCGGATAAGGGTTGGCAGGTTAAAGGCAGGTCAGGCTATCAAGGTTAATAAGGGACAGGTCGTCTGGCTAACTCAAGAGAATATCTTAGGAGAAGGCAGTTTAATACCGTTTGATTGCAAAGGTTCTTTAAATAAGATTAAAAAAGACCAGCATATTTATATTGATGATGGCAATATTGCTCTTTTAGTTTTAGGGCATGAGAAGAATAACGTAAAAACCAGGGTGGTTGTCCCCGGGCTAATTAAAGAACGCAAGGGTATTAATATGCCTGATGTCGAACTAAACTTCACGGGATTGACAGAAAAAGATAAAGAGGGCATTCGTTTTTGCGCAGAGAATAAAATCGATTATATAGCCCAATCTTTTGTAAGAAGTAAGGATGATATACTTATTATTAGAAAATATCTTAAGAATTATTCGCATAAATATCAAATTATTGCAAAGATTGAAAATCGGGAAGGTATTAAAAATATTGATGAAATAATCAAAGTCTCGGATGGAATTATGATCGCAAGGGGCGACATGGGCATTTCTATTCCTATATATGAGGTGCCGATAGTTCAAAAGGAGATAATCAGAAAATGTAACAGGGCGAAAAAATTCGTCATTACCGCTACCCAGATGCTGGAGAGTATGACTGAAAATCGTATCCCTGAAAGGGCAGAGGTTTCAGATGTCGCTAACGCCATATTAGATGGCTCGGATTATGTAATGCTTTCGGCGGAAACCGCAGTTGGCCTATATCCTGTAGAGTGTGTTAACATGATGAAAAATATCATTAAATTCACCGAAACCAATATAAAAAGACGATTCTTTAATAAAAGGAATAAATAAGTAATGAGTATATTATTATTCACTATATTTATCTGGCTCGGCGCAATTATCGCAGGATTAGTAGGCTCGCTTACCGGCCTGGGTGGGGGTATTGTTATCATCCCTTTGCTTACTATAGTTTTTGGAGTCGATATTCGATACGCTATCGGCGCGTCACTCGTCTCAGTGATAGCCACTTCATCAGGAGCCGCCGCTGCATATGTTAAGGAGGGTTTTAGCAATATACGCATAGGTATGTTCCTGGAGATCGCTACTACCGTAGGCGCCCTTGTCGGTGCGTTTCTGGCTTTGCGGCTGGCCACCCCAACCATTGCCGTTATTTTTGGTCTTGTGCTTATGTACTCCGCGTATATATCAAGCCGGGCTAAGAATGAAAATCCATGCCTGGATAAACCGGATCGATTAGCCGTTATTTTAAAGATGAACGGCACCTATCCGACTCCGGCAGGACTTAAATCATATAATGTTTGTTCCATTCCTTTAGGGTTTAGTCTAATGTTTATCGCTGGCATTATCTCAGGATTACTTGGTATCGGTTCAGGCGCAGTTAAGGTGCTGGCAATGGATCAGGCTATGCGCCTTCCTTTTAAAGTCTCTACTGCAACGAGTAATTTCATGATAGGAGTTACTGCCGCGGCAAGTGCAGGTATATATCTTAATAAAGGATATATAGACCCAGGCCTGACTATGCCGGTTATGCTTGGTGTTTTACTCGGTTCATCTCTAGGCGCACGGCATCTTTTTGGCGCAGAGACTAAAAAGTTGCGGATAATTTTTGGTCTAGTCATCTTTATATTAGCTTTAGAGATGATTTATTCCGGATTAAAAGGCGGACTTTTGAAATGAACCCATTCGACAGGCTCAGGGTTCACCCTGAGCGACTGGAAGGAGTCGAAGGATGAATAAGACCGAACAACGGTTGGCAAATCACGAGATGGAAATGGTTATTGGTAATCTTTTAAGGACAGGTGTTGTTATTGCTGCGGCAACAGTATTTTTAGGTGGTATTATTTATTTACTGCATCATGGATTTACGACGGCTCACTATCAGGTTTTTCAACATGAGCCTTCTTACTTATGTAATGTCCAAGGGATACTGGAGAACGCTTCTTCGTTCCATGGACGAGGATTAATTCAATTAGGCCTGCTATTATTGATTGCAACGCCTATGGCGCGGGTAGCGTTATCGATTTTTGCGTTTGCGCGTAAACGCGATGTGTTGTATGTAATTATCACTTCAATTGTATTCTGTATTTTAATGTACAGCATTTTGGGTAGGTAAATATGAAGAACAAATTAATCTATATTTTGGGTCTTACAATTATATTTATAGTTACTTTTACTTTTCTTGGTAAGGAAGCGTTGTGTGCCGAAGACGTTACGCCGGTAGAAGACTTGATGCGAGAACACGGGGTATTGAGACGAGTTATGCTTATTTATGAGAGAGAAATAAGCGAATCGGAAAAAGGCAAAGCCATAAAATATGATGTTATTTATAAATCCGCCGGCATAATCCATGATTTTATTGAAGCCTATCACGAGAAGCTGGAAGAGGACTATATCTTCCCGATTTTTGAAAAGGCTGGAAAACTTACGGATCTGACAAGGACATTAAGAGAGCAACATAAGGCCGGTCGTAAACTTACCCAGTCAATTTTACGATTTTCAAAAGAGAAGCAATCCGATGATAAAGAAAATCTAAATGCCTTGGCCGATAATCTGCGCGCATTCTTAAAAATGTATCGGCCTCATGCCGCACGGGAAGATACTGTTCTATTTCCAGCTCTACACGATCTTATATCCGGAAAAGAGTATGACGAACTAGGCGATAAGTTTGAGAATAAAGAAATCGAGCTTTTTGGCAAAAACGGTTTTGAAAAAATTGTAGGCAAAGTCACCGATCTAGAAAAGACTCTTGGGATTTATAACCTAGAACAATTTACACATCAACCCTGATGAAAATCATTAAAGTAGCGCTTCTTTGTCTATTTGCTACTATAATAATAAGCGGGTGGATTATGAAAGACGCAAATGCGAAAAACGAAAATAAAATCCATATATTTAATGCTCGAACCGGAAAGGTTGAAGAGGTAGACAGGGTTGAGAAATCGGATGCAGAATGGAAAAGAATTCTTACGCCCGAGCAGTTTCAAATAATGAGATTAAAAGGCACCGAAAAACCATTTACCGGAAAGTGTGATATCGGAAAATCGGGTGGGATCTATCAATGTGCCGGTTGCGGTATGGATCTTTTTGTTTCCAAAGCAAAATTCGAGTCCGGCACAGGCTGGCCCAGTTTCTGGAATCCGGTCTCCACGCTGAATATAAAAGAAGAACCTGATAAGAGCTTGGCCATGGAAAGGGTAGAGGTATTATGTGCACGCTGCGGCGCCCATCTGGGACATGTTTTTGAAGACGGCCCGCCGCCGACCCATAAGAGATATTGCATAAATGCCGTTGCGCTCAAATTCGTCCCATCAAAAGAAAAGCCGAATGTGACGAGAACGGCTACGTTCGCGGCTGGCTGCTTCTGGGGGATTCAGGAAGCATTCGATAGCCTAAATGGCGTAAAATATACAAGGGTCGGATATACGGGGGGTTCTTTTAAAAATCCGACATACAAAGATGTTTCGTCCGGCAAGACAGGCCACGCTGAATCTATTGAAGTTATTTATGACCCATCCGAGATTTCCTATAAGGACCTCCTTGACACGTTCTGGAAAATACATGATCCAACCACTCCTAACCGACAGGGGCCGGATATAGGAACGCAATACCGCTCTGCCATCTTTTATCATGACGATGAACAGCGCGATGAGGCATTTCGCTCAAAAGACGAACTCGAAAAGTCAGCGGAGCTCCGCGGAAGGATATCCACTGAAGTAGTCCCGGCTACCGAATTCTACAAGGCTGAAGAGTATCACCAGAAATATAATGCCAAACATGGCGGTTCTTCATGTCTGAAATGAAGAAAATAGCGTTGATACCAGTGTTAAGCGTAACACTTTTTTTGAGCGACATAGCGTTTGCTAGCGATTTCCTGCTTAAAAGAAATAAATAAAGACGCCTTTGTCAAGAATATGCGTTCGAAGATTATCCCTAAACCTTTTAACATTGATAATATTGTCCGTGTAAATCAAAAAGGAGAGGCTGCGTCTTTGGGGATGATCTCACCAATCGATGCCTCAGCTCTTGTAGGTAAAGATTCGCAGGTTAAATTATTGGATGTGCGTTCTGCTTTAGAGTTCAGCGAAGTGCGTATTAAAGATTCAATAAATGTCCCCATTGACATGCTTTCTGCAAAAATTAATGATTTGATTCAGTCTAAACAAAATTATATAGCTCTTTGTCGTACCGGGAACTGCTCCCCTATGGCAGCCGATATGTTAATGCAGTCAGGCATTCATGTAGTTAAAGTAATGCGGGGCGGCATGACGCGCTGGCAGAAAGAGGGTTTGCCTGTTATTAAGGGCGAGGGTGGTATATCATTAGAACGCCAGGTGCGGCTTATTGCCGGTAGCTTGGTGTTATTGGGGATACTTTTATCATGGTTTGTAAATTGGGCGTTTATTTTTATTTCGGTATTTATAAGCTCCGGCCTGATTTACTCCGGTCTTAGCGATAATTGCCTTATGGATATGTTACTGATGAAGCTTCCTTATAATAAGAAACTATATAAAACAAAACTAGGGGGCGGAACCTGCTCGATAAGCGGTTAAAATCCGCCCATAAATCTTGAATGTCCGGACAAAGAGAGGTAGACAAATCTATCTCCTAATCCCTCAAAGAGTTACGCAATTTAGAGCCAAAAATTACCGGACAATTCGGACACTTCTTCGCCTTTGAATGTTTCTCATAGAAGATTGGCTTCGAAGTGCAGGCATCTTGGCGAGGAATAGGCCTCTATAAAGCCGCAATTTCTCTTGTTTTCGCCATCAATTGGTCTATAATACATACTTGTAAATAGAGAGAGGTTTCCCCTCGGCTCGTACGAGGGGTATCCCAAAGTTAAAGAAATAAAGGAAGGGTTAAAATTATGAATGATTATCTCTTTTCGGGTATTTTAGCAACTGCTTGCCTTGCTGTTGGATGGATGCTTTATCTTTCTGTCGCGCTTTTACTTAAGCGCAGCAATTGTTTTTTCTCCAAAGAGCTTAAGATAGACTTGAGAATTCTTAAGAGCCCATTACGTTTTTTGATACCGGTTTTGTGCCTTACGGCGGTCATGCCTTTATTAAGGCTGCCGGAAAAGTCGATAAGCGCTATAAGCCATTTTATCCAGATCCTGCTCATTGCGTTGTTTGGCTGGGTTGCTATGAAGATTCTTTATGTCCTTCGTGACGCGTTTTTGAACCGTTATGACCTGAATGTGCGGGATAACGTGCGCGCTCGCGGCATGCATACACAAATGCGCATGATCTCAAATATCATAGGCGTGGTTATCGTTTTATTGACCGTTTCTTTTATTCTGATGAGTTTTTCGGAAGTCAGGCATATAGGCGTAAGCATATTGGCTTCGGCGGGAGTTGTTGGGGTAGTTATGGGTTTCGCCGCCCAAAAAACGTTAGGTAATTTGATTGCCGGTATTCAGATAGCCATTGCCCAGCCGATCAGGTTGGATGATGTGGTCGTTATCGAGAATGAGTGGGGCAGGATCGAGGAGATCACTCTTACTTTTGCCGTTGTGCGTATTTGGGATTTAAGGCGGTTGGTAGTTCCTATATCGTATTTTCTAGAGAAGCCATTTCAGAACTGGACGCGGACTTCGGCAGATTTATTGGGCACCGTTATTCTTTATGCCGATTACACCATACCTGTGAAAGAAGTCCGCGCTGAATTGACCCGTATCTTGGAAAACAGTTCTCTTTGGGATAAAAAAGTCAATGCATTGCAGGTTACTGATGCAACTGAAAAAACAGTTGAACTGCGAGCGCTTATGAGCGCGGCGGATTCTTCTGCCGCCTGGGACTTGCGTTGTGAAGTCAGAGAAAAGCTCTTGGAGTTTTTGCAAAGGCGCTTCCCGAAATGTTTACCTCGGATACGCGTTGAAACGAACCCAACGTCCGCCTAAGAATAACGGACATTGCGCATCTATCCCTTCGTTAAATAGTCACGTTATTTACAGCTAAAAATGACCGGACGTTTTAGCGAGAAATAATTCTGGAATTTGTTCTATCAAATTCCAGGATGGCCATCCTTAAATTTTACAGAGAAAATTTAAGGATTAACCTCTCCGAATCGCAAATTCTCTTGATAATCGCTACATTCAGCCCTATAATACATATCTATAAATAGCGAGAGGTTTCCCCTCGGCTCATAAGAGGGGGACCATTTTTGTTAAGGTCGAGGTAAAGATTTAAAAAAGTTAGTTAGTTTCTTATTGACTTGCTTCTTTTTTATGATAAAGTAAAGATTGAGTTAAACTTATAGTGGTAGTAGTATTCAATATGCTTGGCGCTCAGCGGCCGGGCATATTTTTTTTATAAAGGAATTTTAAAAGGAAAAGCTATGACAAGGAATATTATCCTTAAAGTTATCTCATTAATTATTGCAGCGATCTTTTCCTTTGATGCTTGTTGTTACGGTCTCGCGACATTACCTTCGTCCCGGAATCCCATGGCAAAACGCGAGATATCCGCCCATCTTGTAAGGACAAACATAAGAGTGGCTGAGGCCGAAGGCCCGGAAGCCATAGCCCTTCTCAAAGCGAATAACTCGGCAGGCATACTCCTTTGTTCCGGCAACCTTCTCGTCTTGGAAGAGGTTTACGCGGACGACCTGAAACTGTTGAAATTGCGCTATCACGAAGATGTCGAAGGCTTGATGCAGATAATCGCCAAAGAGGACAGATATAAATATCAGGCCATAAAAGAGTTGATCCTTAAATACTTTCCTCCGGGCGCCGATAACAGACTTCCCATAAATCTTTACGTAAACCATACCATTGCCAGAGCCCTTGAGTGGCTTATATTGCTGAAGGAAGGGATCATATCGCGCGACGAGATCCCTCGATCCGCAAAAGGTTTTATCGACTCTATAGAGCCTATAATAATGTCCAACAAGAGCAGCTATTTTACGGCCGAATTCTGGGACGCTTCATTAAGGCGTGAAAAGATAGCTGAGGCGCTGGGTAAAGGAATGGTCTTCTATCAGACGGCTGCGTTCACAGGCCCGGAAGCATCCTCCGGCGGGAGCGCCGATAGGATCGCCGATGCCAAGGCTGCGCTTGCAAGAATGGTATGGGACGCCGGGCATGATCAGACTAAGACCGACAGGGAAATGGATCTGGAGTTAACCGCAGCTATCCGGAAAATGGCCGGAGACCCTGATCTGATAAGAGCGGCGAAGGAAGTGGCCGATTCGCAAAGAGACCCGAGGTGGGGGAGCTATTTAAACAGGAAGATCATTGAGGAAGCCGCCAGGGCCCGGAACGCTTCGGAGGCTCCGGAAGCCGTTTCCGCCGGGACTGTCGAAGCGATGGCCGGTCAGCTGGATGAAGCAATGGCCGCGGGACCAGATACAGCCGCTCAACGCGTTGATGCGATATTTGCGGCAGCATGTAAAGATATTGCCGGGATAGAGCAGGCTATGCAGGCTATCGACAATATGGAGAGCCGTGACGGAAAAGGCCGTGCCAAGCTGCGCCTGTCTTTATACATGGCCGACCATAAAGAGCTGATAGAAGATGCGATAAATATTATTTTTGTTCACGATTTAAGCGGAAGCGTTCCGCCGCCCATCCTGGATACGGTCGATACGCTTTATAAGATCGTGATCAAGACCGCCCAATACCCGGATCTGTATGACAGAGCGGCGGAACTGTTCCGGGAAGCGAATAAGTTATTGGTCACTCCGGACGACGCGTACCATTTTGGTCCGATGATAGTGTCGAACTATGAAGTTAAGATGAACCATTTTACAGAATTCGCGAAGGCGCTTATCCGGCAAAGAGCTTCTATAGGTAATTCGTTGCAGCTATTTAAGGAGGCCGTAAGGTTCGTTCAATCGTTGGGGGGCGATGAGGCCGATGAGTTCGCAGTATACGCTCTGTGTGAATTCGCGCAGGAAGTCCGTAGAGAGCCTTCCTTGAATGCGGTATCGGATACCCTGCTTAGCATTGCGCGAAAGTGCGCAAAAAAATCGATCGGAGAGTACAGGGATCACCTTTTGGGTGAAATAGATAAGGTGGCCGGCGCCAAAGATACGCTGATGGAAACCGGCCGCACGGGTGTCGTCTCAGGAAAGAGCGGGGTATGGCAGGCGGCTGATATGAAAGATATGGAAGCAAACGCCGCGCCCGCAGATGAGGTTACCAGAGAGTATTTTAATAAAGTTACATCGATGGTTTCCGGTCCGTCGCCATGGGATCTACGCGGAAAGTTTATAGACAGGCCGGACGGACAAGGCAGGCTTGAATGGCAGGAAAAGAGCGGAAGGGCGATGGGAGGAAAAGTATTCTTATGCGAACCGGGAAACCCGGAACGTGTTTACATGATACTGGATTTCGGTTGTCACGTGCTTGTGCGGGGAGACAGGCTTATAGTATGGCGCAATAAAGATGAGTCGATAGAAATAAAGATATTCAAACTTTATGCATTAAGGCCTATGAATGATTATATCCCCACGTGCGTATGGATGGAAGAGAACAAAGAGGCTATAGCCGCTTTCGGCCTTGCGTCGGAAGTATCGATCCCGACTACCGGCGCTCCCAAAGAGATGGATTTTTCTTTCCCGGACGAGTTTAAGATCTTGGATGAGCTATTGGTCGTGACTGATGCGCCAAGGGCACGGCTTCGCGGCGGGCCGGATCGCTGTATTTTTATTATAAGGCCGAAGGAGTCGAAGATAAGAGCAACCTGGCAGGATTGGTACAACCATGTTTATCATGATCTGGGCTATGAAGAGATAGTCAAAGTTACGAGAGACCCCGTATCGGGGAATATATTCGGCATAGGAAACCGCATCGGTGATTTTGTCCTGGATCCTGCGGGAAGTGAATTTTTATACTGGATGACCGGTGCTTCGGCCCTGGATACATCGGAGAGGCCCGCAGGGACCGGAAAGTCTTTGACAGAGGAAGCTCCCGGAGCCGTTGCCGTAAATGGTACACGCGCTCTCGCTCGGCGCATCAATGATATAATAGCCGATGACAGGCTCGAAGGTCAGCATATTGCCAGACGTATCGATGAAATACTCGAGCTGGTCTGCAAAGACGCGGCAGGAATAGAGCGTGCCCTGGCAGCGGTTAAATTGATCGCGGATGATGTCTGGAGGATAGAATCTTCATATATGGTTGCCGAGAACATGGCAGAACATGAGGATCGTGCCTTAGACGCGGCCGATATGGTTTGCCGGCTCGAGCCGCGGATATGGGCGGAACATAAGGCGGTTACGATCTTTAATATTGCCCTTAAGATGATGCGTTATGAAAGCTTAAGAACGCAGGCGACGGCATATTTTGATTACTCGATCAAGCTGATGCTGGTAAGCAGTTTGCCTGACAGCACCATGACGTTATATTTTTCAGGTTTTGCGGAAAAGATATTCGAAACGGAATATATTGTCGACCCTGACAGCGTCTTCAAAGAGATGGTAGATTTGATAGCTTCATCGGAAAATAAGCCGTTGGCCGCAGTGGTCCTCAGCGAGCTAGCTGCCAGTACGGCGCGTCTTGATGAGCTTGCCGGGAGATCGAGGTTTGTGATCGGCGCGGCAAGGAAAGCTGCCGAGACTGCAGGCGATAAGAGAGCCCGCCTTCTCGATATGATCGCAAAGATATCGGAACCTAAAAAGAAGAAAGCAGAGACCCCCTTACAGCGGTTCCGGAGGAGAGTGAAGGAGGTCATGAGAGAAGTGGACCAGGGGCAGGAGATCTCTTACCAGGCATCGAGACTGTCGGACATAGCCTCCGAGATGGCGGCGGCAGGATTTATAGATGAAGCGCGGTTGGTGTTCAAGAAGGCTATGGCTGCAGTAAAAAAAGGCGCAAAAGAGGCCGAACGCTGCTATAGAGAAATTGAAGGCGAAAAACTGGATTGGCTCGATCTTCCCGAAAACCACGGGGAGGATCTGGACGAGAGCAACCCGTGGCGTTTGTTCCAGGAGATAGCCATCGAGATGGGTAAATACAAAGAGTTGAGGAAAGAGGCTATAGCCCTGGCGGAATCGATAAAAGATGAGCGGTGGAAAGAATTTGCGCTGGAAGAGATCGGTCCGGAACAAGCCGGGGAAGAGGATCGGGAACCCTATAAGATACTTACAGAAAGTGAGCTCATCGACCGTTTGCTCGGATTGGAATATTGCGGCGGCAGACAGGAAGCCCTCCTTGCCAGGCTTGCGGTAAACCCCGGGATCGATATCAGCGATGAACTTCGCGAAGAGATAATAGATCGCGCCGCGGATATCACTAATTCCAGAGAGATAGATTCCGACGACGATATTTGCGATAAAGCAAATACGCTTGGCGATATAGCCCGCGAAGCAGCGAAGTTGGAAAGACTGACCAAGAAGGCAAAGAGCATGTTCGGCCAAGCTTCAAAATTGGCCGATACCATAGAGAGCGATTTTGAAAAAAGAGGGGTATTGGTAAAATTGGCAGGTGATATGTCCGGCCAGCCTGCTTTGGCGGAGATGGCCGAAAAGGCGTATGATAAAGCGATCGAGTTTGCCGGGGAAAAGGGAGCCGTCGATCTAGGCTACGTTGTCGAGGAGATGGTAAAGCATGGAGAGTTTGTGGGAAAAGCGGCCGCATTACCGTCTTCGGTCGATGATCCGCGAGACTCTACCCATGTTCAATTCATTGCCATAAGGGAGATGGCCAAACAAAAGGGTCTGATAGGCCGCGCCCTGAAAATGGCCAAACTTCTTAATGAGAACGAAGCAATGGCCCCGCATCAAGGGCTCGGTCTGTGCAGAGTAGCCGAGGAAATGGCTAAGTATAAAGAATTGAGGGAGATGGCAAGGAATATCGTAGACTCAACGCACGACACGCAGTATAAGGTGGATTTTTTACGCAGCATGGCCAGGGCGATGGCTAAAGAACCCGGTTCCGCGGAAGCGGTAAGAAAGATATTCGATGAGATGGTAAAGATAAAAGATTCGGGCGCTGAAAGCAAGTCATATGTTGCCAAGAGGATCATAGAGGCGTTCGCGGAGCACAGGGAGTTATGGGACGATGTGATCGCAATGTCTAAAGAGGATTTTAGAGAGCATCGATCCGACATAGATGAGGCATTGGTATATTTAGCCGGCGGCATGGCAAAGGATAAGGATTCTGTCGGTAAGGCGGAAGAAGTGGCGGGATCGATAACCAGCAGAGAGTATAGAGCAAAGGCCTATTGCGGCATCGCCTCAGAAATGGCTTCCCGCGAAGACCAGAAAGAGGCCGCGAAAAAGCTTTTCGAAAAAGGGATCGAGCTTCTGGGAGGCAAAAGAATAGATTCGAACGAAAGCAGGACTTTAATAAAGATCGCTAAGGCAATGTCCGGCTATACGTACCTTATAAATAGGGCGCTGGGACTGTTTGCCTCGATGAAGAGTAAGAGCAATAAGCGGGAAGTTTTGGTCGAGGTCGTTTCGTCGGTAACGGATCATATAGAACAGCGCCTCGCATCCGAGCCTGAATACGCACGTAAGATATCGAAAGCCATTGCGGACAGATTTGAGAAGAAAGGCCACCCGTCTTATGCCTTCAGGAATATGCCCAATGGACAATTCACATTACGGCAATACAACGAAAATACCGGGGTTCCACGCTCGACCGCCAGGATGGATTTTAAGGCCTTGAAAGAGATGGGAGTCGTTACGATCAAAAAAGGCAGAGGAAACATTCCGGGCCGGATAGAAAACGCGATACCGGATATGTTCAATGCCGATGTGGCAAATACCCTGAGATCGTATCGCGACAGGCGCGATATGGGCTGTACCATGGCGCAGCTTTCGGATAAATTGTACGATACGAACTTCACTACCATACTTTCGACAGACCTGGCCTACGCCCAGCTTCACGAAGACAGTATATATGACATAAAATATGACATCTCGCGCTTATCCCGGTCTCAGATAGAGATCATAGAAGAGTATATAAAATTGCTGAAGAAAAGAAGCTCAAGGCCGGGCAACATACGTCCTAAACCATTTTCCGGCGCAAAAGGTTCCGGTGAGGAAGCTCTCATATCCATATATTGCAAAGGCAGGAATTTTAAAGGAGAAGGTCACGTCGACGTTTCCATACCTGCGGGAGAGATGAAAGAATATATAGTAAGGATCACCGGCATGATGAATATAGCATTTGCGTCGTCCAATATACCCGATAACCTATCGATAGAAGAGGTTAACCGATACAGGCCCGTAGTAAGCTACATAAGGAACCAGTATAAGGCTATCCTCGGCGAAGAACTTGCCAGGACGGACACGGCTGAAGAGATCCTTAAGGTCATAAAAAAGATCACGCTTGACCTGCCGAGATCGATGCGCACGGACATAGAACGGATAGAAGAGTTCAACAGGCTCGCCAGGAACGCGCTTACCGCCGCATAATTCGTAATAACTTTAATGAAAAACAAATGTCCGTCTTCGACGGACAAGCCTCATTGAATTTGACCGCCCGGGTGAGCGGAAAATATCTTTTCAAAAATATATTGACAAAGACTGAGTAATCGTGTATATTTGATATTGAAAACCATTTTCATTTAGGAGAAGATTGATATGCCGAGAGGAGACGGGACAGGCCCAATATGGTGGCACGGGAGATTTAGGGGCTGCGGTTACAGGATAACGGTAGGTCGCGAGGCCATTCTTAACGTGTTGACCAAGGCCGATAAGCATTTAAGCGCTGAAGATATATATATTAAGGTGCATGCCGTACATCCGACCATTGGCCTTACTACTATATATAGGACACTCGAGATTCTTGTAAGCTTAGGGCTTGTTTTTAAGTTTGACTTTGGTGATGGCAGGGCACGTTATGAATTAGCGGAAGGATCTAACAGGAGCACTCATCACCATCACTTAATATGTACAAAGTGTAAAAGGGTGGTCGATTATACTGACTTCATAGATGATGAAGTAGAATTACTGAAACGGACAGAAAGAGGCCTTTCAGAAAAATACAACTTCGCTATTACCAATCACTTGATCCAGTTTTATGGTCTATGCGAGAAATGTAAAAAGAAAAAATAGAAGTGAGATATATTTTTTTCGCTATAAATGGAAATGATTGTCATTAATAAAAGATGAAAAAGGGGGTGATTAAGATGCCAGGAGGAGATGGGACAGGTCCCATGGGCGCGGGTCCTATGACAGGCGGCGGGAGAGGTTATTGCGTTACTCCCGTATCTGGAAACAGGACGAGGCCTTTTGGGCACAGGCTCTTCGGGAGAGGATGCGGCAGAGGTTGGAGAAACCAATACAATGCTATGGGTCTTCCTAATTGGGCAAGGGGTGTTGATGAACCTGAAATGCTTAAGGAGGAGGCCGCTTTTCTCAAAGAAGAGTTAAGCGCGATTCAAGAACGTCTGGGGATGTTAGAAAAATCCCAGGGCCCAAAAGAATAATGACGTGTATAGGAATGGAGCGGTCGCAAGCGCAACCCTCCATTTCTAGAGGGTAAGATTACCAATAAAACCAGCGCAAAGACAGGGGTGTGATATGAGATTAGGGATAACGCTTGAAGACGAGAGCGGCCTTCAGGGCAACGTTGCCCAGCATTTTGGGCAGTGTAAATACTTTTTTCTTTTAGATATCGAGAACAATAAGGTAAATGGCAGTAGAATAGTTGCAAATACGGCGGTGCACGGCGGTGGGGGATGTGTTGCCGTAGATGAGTTGTTGAAATACAAGGTCACTCACGTAATAGCCGGCGGAATGGGCGGCGGTGCGCAGCAAAAATTCGTTAATGCAGGCGTGCAAGTATTCGGCTACTCCGGTAATGTAAAAAAAGCGATTGATGATTTTCTTACAAATAAGCTCGGCGGACTAAGTTCGTGCAAAGAGCACGGTAGTGAGTGCCATTAGTTTTTAAATAAGGAGGTCGAAAATATGGAAAATGTTACATGTAGTGCTAACAAAATTCCGCTTATTGGAGAGAAGGCCCCTGCGTTCGAGGCGGATTCCACTCAAGGTAAGATTAAGTATCCCGAGAACTATAAAGGGAAATGGGTGATTTTGTTCAGCCATCCGGCTGATTTTACGCCGGTATGTACGAGTGAGTTCATGACATTTGCGCACATGGAAAAGGAGTTTGAAGCGCTTAACTGTAAGCTTATCGGCCTTTCCATCGATAGCCACTATAGCCATATAGCATGGTTAAGGACTATCAAAGAAAAGATCGAATATAAAGGCATGAAGAATATCGAAGTAAATTTTCCGGTTATTGCGGATGTTAAGATGGATGTCGCTAATAAGTATGGCATGGTCCAGTCCGCGGCAAGCGATATCAGTCCGGTGCGTGCCGTGTTCTTCATGGATACGGAAGCCAAAGTCAGGGCAATCATCTTTTACCCTGCGTCATTGGGGCGTAATTTTCAGGAAATCAAGCGCGCTTTGATCGCCATGCAGACCGCCGATACCTATAAAGTGGCTACTCCTGCAGACTGGCAGCCGGGCGAAGATGTTATAGTCCCGCCTCCTGGAAGCTGCGGTGCGGCAAAGGACAGGGTTGATAGCGCACAAAAAGAGGGCATTAAGTGTCTTGATTGGTTTATGTGCTTTAAGCCGTTAAAATTAAAATAATAGAACGAAAACAATAGACAAGGGGGATGTATGAAAATTTGTGTTACATCGGAAGGAAATACATTGGACTCGAAAGTCGATCCCCGCTTTGGAAGATGTCAATATTTTGTATTTATTGACACGGATACCGCAGAGTTTGAGGCAGTGCAAAACCCTAATACCGAGTTTTCAGGGGGAGCCGGAATTCAATCGGGACAGCTTATGGCATCCAAGGGAGTAAAGGCGGTTTTGACAGGGAACGTCGGCCCAAACGCTTTCCAGACATTAAATGCTGCCGGTATAAAGATATTCACCGGCATTGGCGGAACAGTGAAAAGCGCTGTAGAAAAGTATAAAAAAGGTGAGTTAAAAGCTACCGAAAGCGCAAGCGTTGGGTCTAAATTTGGCATGCCGGGGAAAAGCAATTAGAAACAAGGAAACTGCTATGAATAAAAAAGTTATAGAGAATCATAAGGCATATCTCGAAAGAAATAAGCTTTATAAAGGTTTCGGTTACGATATAGATAAGGAAAGAGATTTTATCTTAAGAGAGGCAATGCCTCTTTCCGGTAAGATCCTTGAAGCCGGGACGGGTAAGGGCCATTTTGCGCTTGCGCTCGCGAAGAGGGGGTGCTCATTTGTTACCTTTGATATCTCGGAGAAAGAGCAGCGTTTCGCGCGACTTAATATTGCGTATTCCGGTCTTGAAAAACAGGTCGACTTTAGGATCGAAGATGGTGAGTGCACGAGTTTTGCTAACGCGAGCTTCGATGTGGTTTTTTCTGTCAACGTTATTCACCATCTTGCCAATCCATACAAGGTTATAGATGAGCTGATCCGCGTTCTAGCCCCTGGCGGGAAATTAGTTATCAGTGATTTCTCAAAGAAGGGCTTCGGTGTCATGGATAAGATCCATGCACTTGATGGTAAAAAGCATGAATCTGGCAAGGTGAGTCTATTGGACATCGAAAAATATCTGGCGAAAAAAGGTTTTTCTAACAAGAAAGCAAAGAGCGCGTATCAACATGTCGTTGTGGCTACGCGATAAGCAGGGTTTATGATCATATCGGTTGCGAGCGGCAAAGGCGGTACGGGGAAGACTACGATAGCGGTTAATCTGGCGCTGTCTTTAAATGATGTACAATGTCTTGATTGTGACGTTGAGGAACCGAACGCCCATATTTTCTTAAAACCGGAAATAAAAGAAAAAATACCCGCGTTTATTCCGATCCCGGAAGTCGATGAAGCAAGATGTAATATTTGCGGCATATGCCGCGAGATATGCGCATATCACGCGATAGCGGTTATTCCCGCTGATGATAAAGGAAAAGGAAGCGTTCTTATCTTTCCGCATCTTTGCCATGGGTGCGGTGCCTGCAGCCTGCTCTGCCCCCAAAAAGCTATCAAAGAAGTGAATAAAGAGATAGGCGTTATAGAAACAGGGATGTCACAGGACATGCAATTTGTCCATGGCATGCTCAATGTCGGAGAAATAATGTCCCCGCCTCTTATTAGACAGGTGCAGGAGCATATTAATCCCGCCAAAACCGTTATTATTGACGCTCCACCCGGAACATCCTGTCCCGTTATAGCTGCGGTAAAGAAAACTGATTACTGTATATTGGTAACCGAACCAACGCCTTTCGGGTTTAACGATTTGGTTTTGGCAGTGGAGGTTTTAAGGAAGTTAAAGATCCCGTTTGGAGTCGTTATTAACCGCTCAGACATAGGTGATGATAAAGTTGACAAATATTGTCAGGATAACAAAATACCGATACTTCTGCGCATACCATTTGATAGAGAGATAGCTTTTCTTTATTCACGCGGGATTCCGCTGGTTCAGGAGAAGGCGGAATATAAAGAAAAATTCCGCATGATGTTTGACATGATAACGAAAGAGATATCATGAAACAGATCGTTGTGATCAGCGGAAAAGGCGGTACAGGGAAGACGATTCTTACGGCGTCTTTCGCCGCTTTAGCCAAAAATAAGATGATGGTAGACTGCGATGTGGACGCGGCGGATTTGCACCTTTTACTGCATCCGGTAGTAAAGGAACGCCATGAGTTCAAAAGCGGTAAGACCGCGAAGCTCAATAAGAAGATATGCACTCAGTGCGGCAAATGTATCACTCTGTGCCGATTTGGCGCCATAAAATATGACTTAACCAGCGATCCCATATCATGCGAAGGATGCGGGCTATGCAGCCTCATATGTCCTGCTAAGGCCATAACCATGGAAGAGAACGTAGCGGGTGAGTGGTTTATATCAGATACGAAATACGGCCCTTTTGTTCACGCGAAGCTGGGTATTGCCGAAGAGAATTCCGGTAAGCTTGTGGCGAAGATACGGCAGGTAGCCAAGGAGATCGCTGAGAACGACCATCTTGATTACGTTATCGTTGACGGGCCACCGGGCATAGGTTGCCCTGTCATTGCTTCTCTTTCAGGCGTAGATTGCGCGGTGGTAGTTACCGAGCCTACTCTTTCAGGGCTCCACGACGCAAAAAGGGTCATTGAGGTATGCGCTCATTTTAAGGTGCCGGTCAAGATGGTTATTAATAAATATGACCTTAATATTGATATGACTAAAAAGATAGAAGCATATTGCCGATCCGGTAATATAGAGATCGCCGGTAAGATATTATTCGATGGCTCTATCCCTAAAACATTAGTCAAGGGGATAACGGCGATCGAAGGCGCGAGCGAAGAAGTAGTAAAAGAGATAAAAGATATATGGGGCGAAGTGATAAATTATGATAATTACAAAGCAGAAGCCGCTGGATGAAATACTAAAATATATAAAGAATGACACAACCGTTTTTTTAATAGGATGTGCTGTTTGCGCGACTACCTGTAAGACCGGCGGTGAAAATGAAATAAAAAGTTTATCAAAGGCGCTTGAAGAGAGAGATAAGATTGTGGCCGGCTGGGATATTCTTAACCCGGCGTGTTATATTTTTGAGACAAAGAAGCTTCTTAGGCGCAAAGAAAAAGAGCTTGCTGTTTCTCAATCGATTGTAAGTCTTGCCTGCGGCGGCGGAACACAAGCCATAGCGGAAGTTTTACAGAAGCCGGTTTATCCTGCCAATGACACGTTATTTCAAGGAGAGATCGTTAGGCTTTCTCCAAAAGAGGATCGTTTTGAGAAGAAATGCCTGATGTGCGGAGAATGTATCGTAGGCGTAACCGGTGGTATTTGTCCTGTTACGCGCTGCCCTAAAGGCTTGCGAAACGGTCCCTGTGGCGGACAGAATAAAGGGAAATGTGAAATTGATCCTGACCGGGATTGCGTGTGGATCCTCATATATAAAAGGCTTAAAGAGTTGGGGCAGCTTGAAAATATGCGGTTGATGAGCGGGGCAAGAGACCATAGAAAAGCTATCGATTGGTTACTGGTCAATAAGCATTAAAGGAATAATATGGAAAGCGCCAAAATAGATCCTGCCGAACAGGACGCACGGCTTAAAACGAAGATGTCGCGCATAAAAAATAAGATTATCGTTATGAGCGGTAAGGGCGGTGTAGGAAAAACAACCGTCGCTGTCAATATTGCACACGCTCTCGCGGTATCGGGATTAAAAGTAGGCATTTTGGATACTGATCTTCACGGGCCAAATATAGCCAAGATGTTGGGTATAGAGAAAAAGGTCATATTCGGAATCGATGCCGGGATAGCCCCAGTCGAAGTTATGCCGAATTTAAGCGCTGTAAGCATTGCTTTGATAGGATACGATCCGGATCAACCTGTCATATGGCGCGGTCCTTTGAAGATGGGCGTTATAAAGCAATTTTTAAGCGATGTAATCTGGGGAGATTTGGATTACCTTATAATCGACTCACCTCCGGGAACAGGGGATGAGCCTTTAAGCGTGTGCCAGCTTATATCGGATGTAACAGGCGCTGTTATTGTTACAACGCCGCAGGATGTGGCTGTTTTGGACGCACGCAAAACTATACTGTTTGCCCGGCAACTCCACATTCCGGTATTGGGCGTCATCGAAAATATGAGCGGTCTTATCTGCCCTCATTGCAAAAAAGAGACGGATCTTTTTAAGGCGGGAGGCGGAGAAAAGGCGGCCCGCGAACTTAAGGTCCCGTTTTTAGGGAGAATACCCATAGAGCCGGAAATGGTTATTTCGGGTGACGAGGGTAAACCGTATATATCTTGTGGCAAAGAAACCAAGGCAGCCGCAGCCATAAACGATATCATAAAGAAAATAATAAAGAAAAACGCATGAAAGATATTCATCTCGTTAGATATTTTTCGTCATTGGTTACGATATCAAACGGTAAGGTAATAAAAATAACGAAACCAACTATCGCCCATTGTCCGCTTGCCGGTTTTCTTTATAAAGGGCTCAAGAGATCCGGTGATTTGCCGCTTTCGCGGCTAAAGGATGAGATCAGGAAAGTTATTGAAGGGAAAATAGATCAATTCGGTTTTTGCTCGAAAGGTCGTGTGCTGTGGGATGACGGTGAATCCATACCTTACGGCGCTTCGGAGATCATAGCGTACGGTTTAATGAACAAGGTTATCGATAGTTCCGTCATAGTCTGCGACGGTGCGGGTACGGTGGCGGTGTCAATTCCCCAAGTTGTGCAGGGTATTGGCGCCAGGATGCATAGCGTTCTTCGTACATCGGCAATTCCGGAGGTTATTGAGAGGTTGCATCAATATGGCTGCCGCACGATAAATAACAGTGGAGTGATTGATCAGAAAAGAGGCGTTATTGAAGCCGCGAAAGAGGGGCATAAAAATATAGCCGTTACAGTCAATGCCTATCAAGGAGAGGGTTTAAAAAGTATTCGAGCCCTGGAAAAGCAATGTGGCATATCGCTGATCATCCTGGCGATATGTACAACAGGCATCAGCGCAGAGCGAATAAATGAAATAGAAAAATACTCGGATTTAGTCTGGGCATGCCGCTCTAAAGAGGTCAGAAATATCCTGTGCATAAAGGCAGCTGAAATATTGTCAGATGCCTCGCCCGTGTATATCATTACACAAAAGGGGAAGATGCTTGTTTCCGGTTATTCACCCAATATATTCAGGCTGCGGAAGAAGACAGAAAAGAGCGCTGTAGCATGATTGGTAATCCAGAAGATGTATCGGTTATACCGGAAAATATTTTTGATTTAGTAAAAGATAATAGATATTTCGGACAGATGAACGGTCCGAGCGGGTCGGCTTATATTAAAGGTATATGCGGCGACCAGATGGAATTTTATATAGTAGTGGAGAATAACAAGATAACGGATATAAGATTTCACACCGACGGATGTGTTTATACAACCGCGTGCGGGGCTATGGTGTGCACCCTTGTGGTAGGAAAGTCTCTGCAGGAAGCGCTTGGTATATCAGCCGGACAGGTCATCGCGGAATTGAAAGTTTTACCCAAAAGCCATGCTCACTGCGCGATCCTGGCTGTAAGCACGTTGTATAAAGCGATAGCTGATTATCTTCTTAAGCCATGAGGAAAATATGAGATTAAAAATTCTCGCCGAGGGTTCGACAAAATGGCAGCGTTTTATAAAACACTGGGGCCTCTCCATCCTGATAGACGATGATATTCTTTTCGACACATTCGGCAATCCGGATTATGTTTTAAAACAGCTAAAAAGATTTAATGTGGATATCAATAAAATAAAACATATTGTGATTTCTCACGATGACTGGGATCATATCTCAGGTTTGTGGAAAATATTAGAGCGGAACCGAGATGTGACCGTTTATGTATGCCCGCATTTTAAACCGGATAGCAAGGCCAAAATACGCTACTATGGAGCACGAATTGTAGAAGTGGCGGGAGTAACCAATATACGCGATCATATTTACTTAAGCGGCGAACTTACCGGGAAACGCCGCGATTCTAATATATCGGAACAATATTTGGCGATAAAGACAGCTAAAGGTATTATTGTCCTTACGGGATGCGCTCATCCCGGAATAATAGAAATTGTGCAGCATGCCAAAACCTCTTTTAATATGAAGGTGCATTTAATTATAGGCGGTTTTCACCTTAAAGATCATACGGTAGAAGAAATTAATAAGATTGTGTTAAAATTAAAAGAAATTGGGGTTTGCCAGGTCATGCCTTTCCATTGTACAGGCCGGATCGCACAACAAATATGTTTCAAAGAATACAATAAGAATTGTATTATGGTAAACGAAGGTCAAGCAATAGAAGCATAAAGTAAATCTTTTTACGATAGAATGACAGACTATGAAGAAAATATCTTTAGCGCATCTTAAACCTGACCAAGATGGTAAGGTTTCAGAAATTTTAGGAGGCGGTGGCTTACAACATAGATTGACTAGTATGGGTTTACATATAGGTATGAAAATCACTAAGCTTAGCCATATTGGATTAAGAGGGCCTGTGGTGATAAAAGTGGGCAGAAGTGTTCTTGCTCTGGGGCATGGTATGGCGGCAAAAGTCATCGTAGAGACAGAATGATAAAAAAGATATATTTAATAGGCAACCCTAATGTTGGCAAAAGTGTGATATTCTCCCGTCTTACGGATGTTCACGTAATCTCATCTAATTATCCCGGCACAACTATAGAGTTTATTAAGGGCTATTTGAGCTTGGGAAATGAGAAGATCGAGGTTGTAGATTTACCCGGTACATATTCGCTAGAGTCGTCTTCAAGCGCCGAAGAAGTAGCCGTTTCCTTGTTGAGAGAGTATCCTAAGAACGAGATTGCGGTGGTTAATATACTTGACTCGACCAATTTAGAGAGAAATTTACTTTTAACCCTGCAACTCGTTGAAGAAGGCTTCCCGACAATTGCGTGTTTAAACATGTGTGATGACGCCGTTCACAGGGGAGTTCATATTGATATTAAAAAGCTGGAAGAAATAATACATATTCCGGTGATCTCGACCTGTGCTGTAACCGGTGTAGGTATAAAATTATTAATAGACAGGATAAAAGAGGCGGCACCTGTATCTAGAGATAAAGTTTCGCATGAAGAACGCTGGAAAGAGATAGGACATATCATTGAGCAGGTGCAGCGTCTTGAGCATCGTCATCATCACTTAAGAGAGATGCTGGAGGACGCGTCTGTACGGCCCTTTACGGGTCTTGTCATGGCATCGGGGGTCATATACGTATCGTTTAAAATCGTTCGTATCATAGGTGAGTCTATAATCAATAAAATAACGGATCCCATCTTTTATAGTACAATCCAACCTTTACTGGAAAAATTGACGCTTCATTGGCAGGGAAAGAGTTTTCTATTCCATCTATTGATTGGCGATTTAATTAATGGAAAGATCGATTTTAAGCAGTCGCTCGGGCTTTTGACCACAGCGCCTTATATCGAATTTGGCATGGTATTACCGTATGTCATATCATTTTATCTTGTCCTGAGCCTATTGGAAGATATAGGATACTTACCGCGCTTGGCTATATTACTGGATAATTTATTGCATCGTTTGGGCCTGCATGGTTATGCCATCATACCGGTGCTTTTGGGTTTTGGTTGTAACGTTCCCGGTATATTATCAACGCGCGTTCTGGAGTCAAAACGTGAAAGGTTTATTGCGTCGACTATTATTTCCATAGGCGTGCCATGCGTTCCATTGCAAGCGATGATCGTCGGGCTATTAGGCGTGTTTGGCGGATTTTATGTGGGAGGGGTATATCTGGTATTATTCATTATAATTTTGATATTAGGGATTATTTTAAACCGAGTATTGCCCGGATACAGTCCTGAGTTTTTAATAGAAATCCCTCCTTACAGATTTCCGCCACTAGCAATCTTGGGAAGAAAATTATATTTTCGTGTTAAAGGATTTTTGTTCGAGGCGGTGCCGATTGTTTTGATAGGTGTCCTGGTCATTAATATCCTATTGTATTTTAAGTTGTTTGATATTATTACGGGAATATTCGCGCCGATTATTCACGGCTTATTTGGCCTGCCCAAAGAAGCGATAGTAGCCCTATCAATTGGTTTTTTAAGAAAAGATGTCGCAGCGGGTATGCTCGCGCCGCTTGGGCTTTCCGCTAAACAGATATTCATAGCGGTGACATTGTTGGCTGTATCTTTCCCATGCGTTGCCACGTTCATAGTTTTATGGAAAGAGCTTGGCGTGAAAGACCTGATCAAATCCACCCTTATTATGATAACGGTTAGTATTATTGTTGGTACAGCGCTTAATTTTGCAATATTACGCTGAGCCGTATAAAAAGAAAATAGTATATGAAATTAAAGAAAACTTTAGCTATTCTCATAGTAATCGTATTGGCATACTCATTCCTTCCGCTCATCCCTTTTTGGTTCACAATGCCCGCTTCAAATAGCGACAACAATCAGGCAAATATCGAAAAGTTAAAAAATAACAAGGGATCATATTTCTCTTTTATTGTTTTTGGCGACAGTCACAATGGGTTTTTTACTAATGATGCATCAACGCTTAAGGAGATTTGGCACATGGACCGCGAAGACAGGTTCAGAAAAGTCCCTATAGATTTTGTCGTATCTACAGGAGATGTTACTTTAAACGGTTCAGAGCGGGATTTCCGGGCATGGAAAAAGGTGCAAACCCTTATCAAGTATCCGGTTATTGCGGCTATAGGAAACCATGATGCCAGGAAACTTTTCGAGGAGTATTGCGGTGATAAACAGCTCACTTTCATCGACAGGAATTCTTATTTTATAGTCGCTGACAACGCGGACGGTATTCCCGACTTTGTCTGGTTGGAGGAAAAGTTAAAAGAGGGGCAAAAATATGACCATATATTTGTGGTGATGCACAAACCACCATGTGATCCATGCCAGCAGGAATGGTACAACGTCGATAATGCCCCTTGGGCATATCAACTTAGAAAGCTTTTAGCTAAATATCGGGTAGATATGGTATTTGCCGGACATAAGCATATGTTCAAACATCAGCGGTTTGACGGAGTTGATTATATAACTACCGGCGGGGGCGGAATGCTTATAGAGATACCGGAATCCGAAGGTGGCTATTTACACTACATTAGGGTTATGGTTAATCATGATTATGTAACATATGAAGTAAGAAAAATATCACCGCCACTATGGTTGCATGCGACATACTATCTGGCGAAGGAAGTGTTATATTGGGTGCGTAACTGGTATGGATCCGGATATATTTTTGGAAGGAATACAAAGGTAATAGAGCCTAAGGTTCAAGGACTTAATGAGCGTGAATATTGGTTTGATATAAGCAAAAAGAATTAAAAGATTTGATTATCTTGTAGTATAATAAATAGAAACAAATTCTACTTACAAGAGGTATGCCGTTGGAAATATTATTAACGAGATTAAAAGCAAACAGGCTGAAGCAAACCCCAAAAAGAAAAGCCGTTTTAAAACTATTTTTAGATAAGAAACGTTTCTTGAGTCCCGAAGAGGTATTTGCCATAATAAAAAAAGAATTTAAAAAGGCTAGTCTCCCGTCCATATATCGAAATTTGGATGAATTGTATAAGATAGGTATTCTTCTTAAAGTACAAAAACCAGATAGAAGATTGTATTATGCCCTTTGTACGGCAAAAGACAATACCCACCATCACCATATCGTTTGTGTAAAATGCGGTAAGATAGGTGAATTCAAAGGATGTGCCTTAATGGGCAAAAAGAAGATAAGCGGGTTTAAGATTTTAGATCATTCGTTGCAATTAGAAGGTGTTTGTAATGAGTGCGATTGAAAAAGCATTAACAAATACGCCGTTTATAGCCATATTTATCGTATTCTGGGCCGGCGCCATCGCATCTATGAGTTCTTGTACTCTTGTGCGTATCCCTGTTGTCTCAGGATATATCGCGGGTGCTTCGAGATCTAAGAGAAAAGCGATTCTACTTACGCTATCTTTTACAACCGGGCTTATAGTCAGCTATACAATTTTAGGGATCCTTCTAGGGCTGGTTACCAATTTCTCCGGGATGCTTATAAGATTCAGCAAGATCATTTACTGGATCCTCGGCGGACTTCTTATATTGAGCGGGTTATTTTTATCAGGCCTTATCGACTGGAGAGGGATGGGGCTTAAAAATAACATTCAGGATAAGTTCAAAAACGC
The DNA here is from genome assembly GCA_028718265.1 of Candidatus Omnitrophota bacterium. Next base: position 24,312 of record JAQUMG010000001.1, on the reverse strand, counting down.
CGGTTATTTCGGCGCGTTTATTTTTGGAATGATATTTGCGTTTCTTGAAATGCCGGCCTGTCCCTGCTGTAGTTCGGTCTTGATCATAATAACGAGCATAGTGGTTCTTAAGGGATCATTTCTTTATTCACTGATAATATTTATAAGTTTCGCTATCGGTCAGAGTTTCCCGATACTGCTTATAGGAACCTCAACAGGACTTATTAAATATTTGCGGCCTAAAATGGAACGCTCGGAAGAATGGATCAGGCTTGTGGCTGGGAACATATTGATAGTGCTGGGGATATGTTTTATCATCGTTGCCTAAAGAGGTCTTGATATGGAAAGTAAAGAAGCGAAATGCAGTTGTTGCCATAGCCACGAAAGCGCGATTAATCCCGCAAAGAGGCTGGCATTCAGCATAATTTTCGTTATTCTTGCGCTATTTATCTTGAAACCATTTTTGTTCAGCCAGGTATTTAAACGTGGATGTGCCTATGTCGTTTATCCTTTATATGATGATGCGATAAGGCAGTATAAAAAGGCAGTGTTTTTAAATAAACAAAGTGACGACGCGTGGGATTGGCTTGGCTATTCATATAAAGGTAAAGGGGATATCAAGAAAGCGATCGAGACTTATAAGGACGCAATTAAAATAAATCCTAATAATGAAAAAGCTCGTTTTGGCTTGGGCATGATTTATGCGATGAATAAAAATTTTAATGAGGCGGCAGGACATTTTAAATACATCGCAGCCATGGGTAAAGAAAACGAGGCGGCTCTCGATCTTATTTCATACCATCGATCTTCCTGCGAAATGCTTATCACGTGTTTTGAACATCTGGGCAAGACTACCGAATTGAAACGCGCGATCGATATGACGTTAAAATTCTATCCGGATAATAGAAAAGCCAAGGCCGCGCTGTTAAAAATTAAAGGCATTTAAAATGAAGATAAAAATTTACTTTCTTTCGCTTTTAATTTTTATAGGAATTACCATAGGCGCAAGCGGAGGTGTAAAATCGCGCCATATCGATTTTGTTAGCATGCCGAATATGGCCGAAGCGAGCGTGGGCAAGGCGGGTGAAGCTTATATCGTGACCTTCGAGCAATTGGAACAAACAAGAAAATATATCGATAAAGGAAAGAAAGGCGAAGATATAACAGGCTTTCCGGAAGAATTGCTGAGGCTTAATGGCAAGCTGGTAAAGTTAACGGGAAATCTACTGATCCCGAGTGAGCAATATTATATGAATGAGCCGTTGAAAAACTTCGCGGTATCCAAGAACGCGTTTGGCTGTCCATGCTGTACATGGGGACCTCCCCCTACGGTATTTGATAGTATTTTTGTGACTTTAAAAGAGGGCGGGCGCCTAGACCCGCCATATTCTCAATATGTTACCGTGACAGGCATATTCAAGGCAGAAAAGAGCTCTTGTGAGGACGGAAGGCTTGCCGGACTATTCTATATAACTAACGCCACAGCTGAAAAAGTAAAGAAGTCATTTTTAAGCAGTATTTTTTAAAAACCAAAAACGCTTGACGGAGGTATGGATATGAAGAATGTGAAGTGCTTATTCTTTTTGATCATTGTTATGTTAGCCGCTTCAAGTTTTATCGTAATGCCGGGCGAGTTAATGGCCTCTAATCCAAAGAGCGTCAAGGTGGTGGCGTCGTTTTATCCTATGTACATCATGACCATCAACGTTTGTAAGGATGTCCCCGGAGTAACCGTAACTAACCTTACCCCGCCGATGTCCGGTTGTTTGCACGATTATTCGATCACGGCAAACGATATGAAAAAGCTGGTCGGAGCCAATGTGTTTATTGCCAACGGCGCCGGCATGGAGTCATTTTTAAATAAAATCTTAGAACAGTACCCGGCTATTAAAATTGCGACTCTGGCTTATGGTATACCACTTATCAAAGGAGAAGGCAACGAAGGCGATAATCCTCATGTATGGGTAAGTATTTCTGACTCAATACGTCAGGTTAAAAACCTTGGTAAGGCTATGGAAATGTTTGATCCTGAGCATAAAGATCTATATCGCAAAAATACCGATGCTTATGTTACCAAGCTAGAGGCATTGAGATCCCGCATGCAATCGGAGCTTGCCCCGTTTAAAGGTAAAAAGATAATTACGTTCCATGAAGCGTTTCCGTATTTCGCCCGGGAGTTTGGTTTAGAAATAGCCGCTGTTGTGGAAAGAGAGCCCGGAAGCGAGCCAAGCGCGAGAGAATTGGCCGAGACAGTGGATTTGATCAAAAATAACGGTATAAAGTCATTGTTTAGTGAACCGCAATATCCGGTAACTGCCGCAGATACGATCGCCAGAGAAACGGGCGTAACTGTTTATGTCTTGGACCCGGCGGTAACAGGTCCTGATGATCCAGACGCTTACCTTAATATTATGAAAAAGAATCTCATTGTTCTTAAAAAGGCTTTGGCATGACCAAGACTTGCGTACATTGCTGTACAAGGATAGAAAATTTAAACGTAAATTTCGGCGCCATCTCGATATTAAAAAATATCAATCTTCATGTTGACTGTGGCGAGCTGGTAGCCATAGTAGGCCCTAACGGCGCGGGGAAGACGACACTATTACGCGCGATGCTCGGGGAGATTTCTTATAGCGGCAGTATAAGTTACCAGGTTAAAGGGCTGGCGAATAAAAAGCCTCGCATTGGATACGTTCCCCAGAAGTTAAATTACGATCTTGACTCACCGATCAGCGTCTTGGATCTTATAGCGTCCGCTATTGGCAAGGACCCGATTTGGTTAGGCGTCAAGCCGTCCTTAATAGAAAAAATAAAATCTTCCTTAACAAGCGTTTCCGCTGGGCATCTTTTAAATAAAAGGATAGGGGAGCTATCCGGAGGTGAGTTACAAAGAACTCTTCTTGCTATGGCCATAACGCCCGAACCTAGCCTGTTATTGTTGGATGAACCGATGTCCGGGGTAGACGCTAAAGGGCTTTCGCTTTTTTACGAAATCGCAAGTTCTTTGAGAAAAACAAAAGACGTAACTATTTTACTGGTTACCCACGATTTAATAGGAGTGGCGCCTCACGCCGATCGAATGGTGCTTCTTAATAATTCGATTATAGCAAGCGGTAAGCCGCAGGATGTCCTTTCCGATGAGAGATTGATCAAGACATTAGGTCCCAGCCTTTGGAATATTTCAAAATTACCGGAATTAACTACGAAAAATGGGCGATCATGATAGAGATCCTATATAAAATTATCGAATCTATATTGCCTTTTACCTGGGTAAAATATGAATTTATGAAGAATGCCCTGTTGGCGGTTATTTTAGTTACCCCTGTATTTGCTCTTGTAGGGACGATGGTTATAAGTAAGCGCATGGCTTTCTTCTCAGACGTATTGGGACATTCTGCGCTTACAGGCGTAGCGATAGGAGTTATCCTGGGGTTGCGCGATCCTACTCTTTCAATGGTAATATTGGGTATACTATTGGCAATTACCGTTGTGATTTTCAAAGGAACTACTCAAGCCGCGTCCGATACGGTGCTTGGTGTTTTTTTTGCCATGGTGGTGGCGCTCGGCATAGTTATTTTGAGCCGCGGAGGAGGTTTCGCTAAATATACGTCTTATCTTATAGGTGATATACTCGCGGTTTCGCGAAAAGAGATCGTCATATTAGTAGTAATAACAGCAGGTGTTTTACTGTATTGGGTTATCTTTGGAAATAGGATTATCTTGGTGAGTGTCAATTCTTCTTTGGCCGCAAGCCGCGGCGTCAATGTATTATTAATGGAAATAAGCTTTGCCGTTCTCGTAGCGGTTATAGTTGCGTTATCGATACGTTTGGTAGGTATTTTAATAATCAATTCTTTATTAATATTACCCGCTGCGGCGTCCCGAAATATTTCACGAAATATGCATAGTTACACAATGTGGGCGATAGCGATCAGCCTCATGTCCGGTATAGCCGGGTTAATCGTTTCTTATTACTGGGGAACAGCTTCAGGCGCTACTATCGTACTTTTTGCCGCGTTTTTCTATTGCGTTACAGCGTTATTTAGAATTAACTTGAAACGTAGTTGAATAATTGTTTAAAGGGTATTGAAAAAGATAGGTATATATAAATGTCCACCTTTAATGGGAAGACATTTTGTATAAATTTGCGCTGTAAAGGGTTACGACTTTTCGAGCCAAAAAATACCGGACAAAACGGACCCTTCTTCGCAATCAGTATGCCAGATACAAGGCGCTTCGTAGGGCTTCGCATTTTGGTGAGGAACAGGCCTCTCTGAACCTTGCCGACAAGTCGCCAAAATAGCCGAAGGATTGAATTTGACCGCCCTGATAAAATATCCATCGCGAAATCCCCGCGCAATTTTTAAAACCATTGATAAGACATGGTATTGAGCCTATAATACAAGTATGGGGGAGGCCAAATGATCGAAGTCAGGAATGAAGGCATAATACTCGAGAGTTCACAGAATGCGTTTGATAGTCAAGCAGTCTTAAATCCCGCCTGCGTCGAAATAGACGGTATAACTCACATGTTTTACAGGGGTGTCCGGCGGGGCGACATGGTCTCTTCGATAGGTTACTGTCAATTAGCCGATAATAAGATCGTGAAGCGGCTTGACACGCCCGTTCTTTTCCCCGAATATGAGTACGAAAAAAAAGGCGTAGAAGATCCCAGGATCGTTTTTTTAAACGGAATATACTATCTTTTTTATACCGCTTATGACGGTAAAAACGCTGTTTTCGCTTACGCCACAAGCACCGACCTTATTAATTTCGTAAAACACGGGGTGATATCTCCGCGCATTACTTATGCCGAAGCGGGAAAGCTATTCGGCCGCTCAAATAAAAAGTTAGGGGAGAAATATTTTATCTTTGAATCATATATACGGGATAGGCAGGGCGCCGACATTCTCTTATGGGAGAAGGACGCTTTTATCTTTCCCAAGAAATTTAAAAATAAGTTTCTGCTGGTTCATCGCGTCCTTCCCGGGATCCAGGTGATTTATTTCGATGATTTTAAAGACCTTACGGATGATCACTGGAGAGAGTATTTTAGGGATTTGGGCAGCCACATTCTGCTTGAACCCAAATACCGGTTTGAAAGCAGGAATATCGGCGGCGGGTGTCCGCCCATTGAAACCAAGGACGGCTGGCTCTTGATCTATCATGGTGTAGAGGATTCGCCTCAGGGCAGGATTTATCATGCGGCCGCCGCGTTACTGGATCTCGACGATCCGAGTAAGATCATAGGGCGCATGAAACGGCCATTGTTCTCTCCGGATGAAAAATGGGAAAAGAACGGAGATGTCGACAATGTTGTTTTTCCCACAGGAACCGTAGTGAAAAATAACAGGTTATATATATATTATGGCGCAGCCGATAAGCTCATAGCGGCTAAATCTGTCGATATTATGGAGCTTTTGGCGGAACTCAAAAAACAATAATCTGAAATTAAATATTAAAAATGAACGAAGCTTTTAAAATTATTTATTTATCCACCTTTCCTCCCAGAGAGTGCGGTATAGCTACCTTTACAGCTGACCTTACGGCCGCGATGGATGATCTGCTTGGACCTGCCATCGAGTCAAGGATAGCCGCGGTTAATTTTGACGACATATCGCGTTATCACTACTCAAAAAAAGTAATTTTTCAAATAAACCAGTATTCCGAGCGGGAATATATTAAAATCGCAAAAAATATCAACGGAATGGACGAGGTCAAGCTCGTCAACATTCAGCATGAATTTGGTATCTTCGCAGGTAAATACGGCTCATATATCGTTTCTTTCCTTGAGGCGCTCAAGAAACCTTCGGTTGTGACTTTTCACAGCATTTTACCTTCACCCGACGTTAAGCTTAAAGCGGTGGTGCGTTCGATAACCGAAAAAGCAAGCGGATTGGTAGTAATGACCGATCTCTCAAGAGAGCTCCTTATCCGTGAATATGGGATAGCCGAAGAAAAAATTTCAGTGATTCCTCACGGCATCCATTCTATGCCATATACCTCCAGCGCAAAGCCCAAGGCTGCCTTAGGTTCTTCAAAGAAGATAACTCTTTTGACATTCGGATTTCTAAGCAGGGGGAAGGGGATCGAATATGTAATAGAGGCGCTGCCTAAAGTTGTTAATGTCTACCCGGATATTTTATATGTGGTCCTGGGGGTTACTCATCCGAACGTCCTGAAAAAGGAGGGGGAAAAATACCGTAAATCCCTGATCCAAAGGGTCCACGATCTTAAGCTCTCTCCGCACGTGAACTTTTATAACGAATATGTTTCCGTGGATAAGCTCCTTCATTATTTAAGAGCCGCGGATATATACGTCTCGACCTCTCTTGACCCGAATCAGGCCGTTTCAGGGACGCTCTCTTATGCGCTGGGTTCGGGAAGGCCGGTAATTTCCACTCCATTTGCGCAAGCCAGGGAGCTCATTACCTCGGAGACGGGCATATTAATTAATTTTATGGACCCTAATTCTTACACCGAAGCCATTATGAGACTTTTGAAGGAACCTTCCTTGAGAGAACAGCTTGGAAAGAACGCTTATTTCAGGACCCGCAATATGACATGGGAAAATGTTGCCATCGAATATTCGAAACTATTCTCAAAGTATTCCGACGATATCGCCGAAGTAAGCGAACGCAAGAAAATTCCCCGCATTAACCTTAATTATCTCTTTCACCTGACAGATGACTTTGGGGTTATACAGTTCGCCAGGCTGTCTTCGCCGGATATCTCATCGGGTTATACGCTCGATGATAATGCCCGCGCCCTCATAGTTGCGTCTTTATGTTATAGCGCGTTTGGGGTAGCGTTTAAGGCGGCTTATCCGGATAAGCAGAAAAGCGAATTGCTCAAGCGCATAGAGGTATATTTACGTTTCATGGAGTTTATTTTAGGCAAGGACCGCGTGTTCTGTAATTACGTAAAATCCGATAGGTCCATAAATATCGAGCTTAACAAAAAGGATAATCTTGATGATGCTAACGGCCGGGCTCTCTGGGCATTGGCGGTTGTTACCACCGCAGATTCCCTGCCGGACAGCGTAAAGGACAAAGCCTTTTCCTTATTAAAGAAAAGGTTGGAAGCATACAGGATGTTTGAGTCCCCGCGGTCGATCGCTTTTTACGCAAAGGGGGCAAGCCTCCTTTTAAAAAAGATGCAGGAGATCGAAGGCAAGGACTTAAAAGAGTTGTTGACCGTTCACTGCGACAGGCTGGTATCGCTTTACCGGGCGGTATCTTCCGAGGAATGGCAGTGGTTTGAGAATTACCTGACCTACTCGAACGCTGTTTTGCCGGAGGCCCTTATCCTGGGGTATGAGCATACCGCTAACAGGGAATACCTGGACATAGGAATTAAGACGCTGGATTTTCTGATAAGTAAGACTTTTGTCAATGGGATATATATACCGATAGGCCAGGACGGTTGGCATCATAAGATCGGAGAGCGCCGCTATTTTGATCAACAGCCGGAAGATGCTTCGGCGATGGTCTGCGCTCTCGCTACGGCTTATTCGATAACCGGAAACGATCTCTATAAAAAACTTATGCATGAAGCTTTTAACTGGTTTTTAGGCGACAACAGCCTGAAACAGGTTGTTTACGACAGGATCACGGGGGGGTGTTACGACGGCGTAGGAGAGAAAAATATTAATCTCAATCAGGGCGCCGAGTCCATTACGTCTTACCTTCTGGCAAGGCTTGCTATAATATCGCCGGATAATCAGGGGATTAAAAAATAGTAATGAAGTAAGAAGAAAAATTTGCTTGTTTATACCGGCGACCCGGTTATAATAGAGATGCAGATAACGATAGGATAATATGGTAAAAGTCATAATTTCAGGCGGGTTCGACCCGATCCACATCGGCCACATCAGGTATATAAGCGAAAGCAAAAAACTCGGCGACAGCCTGGTCGTAATATTGAACAGCGACGGATTCCTTAAAAAGAAGAAGAACTATGTTTTTATGCCTTTCAAGGAACGCAAAGAGATAGTGGAGCATATAAAGGGTGTGGATTCGGCGGTTCGCTGCATCGATAAAGATCATACCGTGCGCAAAACGCTGGAAATGCTCTGTTCGCGGGCAGGAAAAGGCGTGAAATTAATATTTGCAAAAGGCGGGGACAGGACGCTGAAAAATATCCCAGAACGCGAAACCTGCGAGAGGCTCGGCATAAAGATGGTATTCGGTGTCGGAGGCCGGAAGATACAATCAAGCTCCTGGCTGGCCAAAAAACATAAAGCAAGAACTTAGGTATTTTATGAAGAATATACGAAAAAAATGGGGATATTATAATATCCTGCTTAAAGGCAAGGGTTACTGGGTCAAGCGGCTGGTATTAAAGGGCGGTTCCACATCGCTCCAAACCCACCGGCTTAGAAGCGAGATATGGATAATAAAAGTTCCCGTAGGATGCAAACATAAATTAAGCGGAAAAGGGGATGTCCTTGAAATAGCGCTTGGTGATCCACGAGAGAGAGATATAGTAAGATATAAATAACAAACTTCCACGCCCCGGTCGAATTTGACCGCCCGTCATCAGACCGAACGTCTAATAAAACAGATTTGTATTTATTAAAAGGATAAGGTATGCTTTAAACATAATCATAACCGGAGGTGAGCTATGAAATTGGACGTAAAGGCATTTGGTCTTGCTGGCGGTATTCTATGGAGTGCCAGCATGTTTGTGCTGACCTGGTTAGGAATTTTAGGGTATGGCAGCCTGAACGCCGCTTCTATGGCGAAGGCGTATTACGTAGGCTATTCGGTAAGCCCGATCGGCAGTGTAATAGGCGCTATCTATGGTTTTTTCGATGCCGGCATAGGGTGCGCGTTATTGGCGTTGCTGTATAATAAGCTCATCAAAAAATAACCCCTGACTTATCTTAACGATCAGGCGCAAGGCAATAGCATGAGTATGTTATCGGACATTACATCGTTCGAATGCTATCGCTTTTTCTTATATTATCCGTTGCTATCCTCGGAGGCTATTATCCGCTTACGCGGAGCGATAATGAAGTAATTTGAGACGGTCCACAGCGCCACCCTATGGACTGGCACCAAAGGGACCGTCCCCATTAGTACTCGCCATTAGCACTTGTTTTTACTCACAAAAACGTCTATAATAAAAAATGGGTCTAGAGGCACACTCTAGAGGTTAAGCAAGTTTCGATGGCCGGGCCGCCATCTTTCTGGGCAAGCCCCGGGAAGGGGCGGTTTTTATTTAGGAGGACCTATCATGAGAAGACTTCTTTTATTCATATTACCCATCCTGATCATCGTTACCATGGCCTTCATCGGTTTCGGTATATTTCAGGTGAGATCCGAAGAGACCAAGCTTTTGGATGACTTGATGCGAAAGGCTAAAGCCGTGGCTGAGAGCATGGAGTTATCCGTAAAACACGCGCTTGAGAATAGCAATATACGCGACGCGATGTGGCTGGTTGAAAAATTCCAAAAAAGAGAAAGATCTCAAGGGTGCGTAATTTATGATAAAGACGGCAACACCATCGCTATTACAGACAGGTTTTCGGAATGGAAGAAAAGGAATAAGCCTTATATAAAAGATGCGCTTGCAAATAAAAAAGAACGGGGAATGATCGAGCAATTCAAGGATTATAGTGTTTATAGCTATGTGTTGCCTATAACGGATGAAGCAGGGAATGTTGTGGGCTTAGAGGAAGTTTTGTACGATACATCATATGTTTTTACGCAGATAGCCGAGTTGTGGAAGCGGCTAAGCACGGTTCTGATAATACTGGTTGTATTTATTATATTGATCTCACTCCTGGTCCAGCGTCAAATATTCACCGCCCCGGTAGAACAGCTTACCGAATGGTTCAGGCGGTTCCAAAAAGGCGAGATAGATACCGCGCATCCGATCAAGGAAGGGGGAGGGCTTGGTAAATTAGCAAGTGAAGTAGAGCAGGCTGCGCTTAGCATAAGAGTGGCCCGTAAAGCAGCGAGCGAAGAAGCCACCGAGAGGATACAAAAAGAAGATTTATGGACCGATTCAAAACTAAAAGATGTTGTTAAGTCAAGGTTGGGTGAAAATGCCCTATTTCTTGTCTCGAATAGGGAGCCATACATGCATGTCATGAATGAAATCAGCGGTAAAGCCGAATGTGTCCGCCCGGCCAGCGGCGTTGTCACCGCGCTCGATCCTATAATGCGTGCTTGCGGCGGAACATGGATCGCTCATGGCAGCGCAAACGCTGATAAGAAATTTGTCAATTCGAAGAATAAGCTCGGAGTACCGCCAGGCGACGATCGCTACGTACTGAAAAGAGTATGGTTAACAAAAGAAGAAGAAGACGGTTATTACTACGGATTTTCAAACGAAGGCTTATGGCCGCTATGCCATATAACTTACACCAGGCCTGTTTTTAGAGAATCGGATTGGCAGACATACAAAAAAGTTAATCAGAAATTCGCGGATAATTTATTGGAAGAGCTTCCCGCCAAAAACCCGTTTGTTTTTATCCAGGATTATCATTTTACGCTCCTGCCTCAAATGATAAAAGCGCGGAGGCCCGACGCCACTATCGCGCTTTTCTGGCACATACCATGGCCGAATCCCGAAGTCTTCTCGATATGTCCTTATCAGGCAGAGATCTTGGACGGCATGCTGGGCTGTGATCTGATAGGTTTCCACGTACAATATCATTGCAATAATTTTATCGATACTGTAAATAGACTGTTAGAATGCCGTGTCGACACGGAAAAATTCAGCATAGTTCGTTCAGGTAAAGAGACGCTGGTGCGCTCATTCCCTATAAGTGTGGATATCGGCATAAACTCAAGTATCGATCAAGGCGAAAAAGAGGAGATGGCCAAGATACGCAAAGAATACGGGCTTGATGATAAAATAATTGCGCTTGGAGTCGATAGGATAGATTATACGAAAGGCCTTGCTGAGCGTATGATGGCAGTGGATCGTTTCCTCGAAAAGTATCCTGAGTATAAGGGTAAGTTCGTCTTTGTCCAATTAGGCGCTCCAAGCAGGACGCACATAAAAAGGTATCACGATCTCATAGGAGAACTTGATGAACTGGCGGAGAAGATAAACTGGAAGCATATGAACGATGAATGGAAGCCCATAGTATATCTTAAACGTCACTTTTCGCCCGAAGAGATAAAGCCTTATTATAGGCTCGCCGATATCTGCATAGTAAGTTCTCTTCATGACGGAATGAACCTTGTCGCGAAAGAATATATTTCCGCCAAGAACGATCTGAACGGCAGCCTGATATTGAGCCGCTTTACCGGGGCGACAAAAGAGCTTACCGACGCTATCCAGATCAACCCGTACTCCATAGAGGAATTTGCAAATAGTATTAAAATGGCCGTGGATATGCCTTTACCAGAGAAGAAAAGACGCATGGAGAACATGCGGAAAATAATTACCGATAACAACATCTACAGGTGGGCCGGGAATATTATCACGGAACTTACCACAATAAAAAAGCTATGAAACATCTATCTTCGGATTGGGGAAAGATATGGAAAACCTTAAAGGGTAAGTTTCTGTATCTGTTTCTCGATTATGACGGAACGCTGGCGCCTATTGCCCAAACACCCGACAAAGCTATTATGACAAATAAGGCAAAAGATCTGCTGAGGCAGGTATCAAAGATGCCGAATGTCAAGATCGCCATTGTTAGCGGAAGAAAACTGAGTGATATAGAAAAACGTATACGTTTAAAAAATATCGTATATGTCGGTAATCATGGTTTTGAGATAAAAGGCCCCAAGATAAAGTTCGAAAGCCATCTTCCGTTGCGCTACGAAAGATCGCTTGACGAGATCAAGGCAAAACTTAAGAAGCAGCTTGCCGCGATCAAAGGAGCGGTTGTTGAGGACAAGGGCTTTTCTCTGGGCGTGCATTACAGATTGGTGGACAAAAAAAATGTCCAGGCAGTCAAAAATATATTTTACGCCACCGCTCTTATATATGAACTGAAAAATATCATAACGGTTAAAACCGGAAAGATGGCTCTCGAGATAAGGCCTGCCGCGGCTTGGGATAAAGGGAAGGTTGTTTTGTGGCTTTTAGGCAGGCGGTTATTTGTAATGAGAAATAAAAAAATGAAAGTTATCCCGGTTTATATAGGCGATGATACGACGGATGAAGACGCTTTTGAGGTACTGAAGGACAAAGGGATCACGATATTCGTAGGCAAGCCTAAAAATACAAAAGCGCGGTTCTATCTAAAAGACACAGAAGAGGTAGCGGAGTTTTTAGAGGCGATTTTGAAAATCTAAAGGCGGGTGCTTCATGGTGGAAAAAGAGATAAAAAAGGCGAACGAGCCCTTCCGCTTCTATACGCGCCTTAACCTTTCCGAGCTGACAGGCTTGAAAGCGTCTAACCTGGAAGAATTGCTGGAGTGTCTGAAAAAAGTACCCGAATCCGCCATATATCATCATACCCACCGATTTTTACAGCAGCACCAGTATCTATCGCCGGAACCGCCGAATGATTTTGCGTACTGGGTAAGTAATATTATCGGCGAGAAAGAGCTTGGAGAGCGCCTGGCCAGTATAGATACAATACAATTCAACGATATTAATGGTTTAAGACAGGCATTTATCTTTACTATAGAGGACTATCTGAAAGAGAAGCCCGGGGCAAGGTCCAGGTATGCGGATAAAGGCGACGCCCTATATTTTATAAAATCGCTGAGCTTTGTTTTTCCGACGAATTATATCGCTCATGATCTTGTGGAGTTTTTGGATATCTTCAGGAAGATAACGATAGACTCTGTCTATTTCCATATTTTTGAATCACGTTTAAGATTGGCAAAAGGAACGAACGATTTTTCGAATTGGATCAAAGACTCCATCGGTGATAATAAGCTGGCGGCCGATATTTCCATGCTGGATCCGTACAGCTATACCATCGAAGAATTGAAGGACAAGGTCATCAGGCTTATAGAAAGGCGCATAAAATAACGATGGCAAAGATCGACGAATATATCCCGATAGTCGGGCAGCCTATCATAGATGATCTTAGGCTTTTAGGGCAAAAGTTTAGAGGCAGGGTGGTGCAGAATGTTAATTCCACTCCTGTGGGCGGCGGAGTCGCTGAAATATTAAGTCGAATGGTGCCTCTATTGAAAGAGCTCGGCGTGGACGCAAGGTGGGATTTTATAAAGGGAGGCAACCAGTTCTTCGAAGTTACCAAAAAGTTTCATAATGCTCTTCATGGCAGGCATGAGGAGATAGATGAGCATGACTATGAAATTTTTATGGAAACAAGCCAGGAAAATATTAAGGAATTGAATACTTATGGCGATATTGTTTTTATCCACGATCCTCAACCTATCGCTTTGATAAAGAAGAAAGCGGATAATAAGTGGATATGGCGTTGCCATGTAGATGTTTCTAACCCTAATAGTGAAGTATGGAAATTTTTAAAGGGTTTTATTGTGCAATATGACGCGTCTGTATTCTCGGCCCCAAGTTTCACGCAGGATCTTCCGATAAGACAGTTTCTTATATCCCCTTCCATAGATCCTTTGAGCGATAAAAATAAGGAATTGTCTCAAGAAGTTATTGATTCGGTACTGGTTAAATACGGCATACCTAAGGATAAGCCTATAATAACTCAAATTTCCCGCTTTGACGCGCTAAAGGACCCGGCGGGGGTCATAAAAGCATATAAGAAAGTAAAAGAGCGCATAGATTGCAGGCTTATCCTTGCGGGAGGCACCGCAGCCGATGATCCTGAAGGTATAAAAGTCCTGGAAGAAGTGCGCGAGAAGGCATCAGGCGATCCCGACATCCATATCTTATTACTGCCTCAAAATGATGTAGAGGTTAATGCGCTTCAGCGGGCGTCGGATGTTATTATGCAGAAATCACTCAAAGAAGGATTTGGGCTTACAGTAGCCGAAGCCTTGTGGAAAGCAAAGCCTGTAGTGGCATCGAATGTGGGCGGCATTCCGTTACAGATCAAACATAAATATTCCGGACTATTATGCCATTCGGTAGAGGGCGCGGCTTTCGCGTTAAAACAGATGCTCAATAATTCCAAATACGCCAAAAAACTCGGTGAAAACGGCAGGGAGCATATAAAGAATAACTTTTTGATCACGCGCCATATCAGGGATTATATGCTGTTGTTTCTTTCTTTGTACCATAACGAGGATGTTAGCTATCTTTAAAAAAATGAGTAACCCATTAACCCGATATCACAAATATTTTATATTCTTTGTAGGGTTTTTGCTTGTTATACTGTTTCATACTACCGACAGATATATCAGCCATCATCCGTCCCTCATTATCTTTTATATAATACCAGTTTCTCTGGTAACATGGTTTTCCGGAGCCGCGGCCGGAGCATTAATAGCTTTATGCAGCATAGCCTCTTGGTTACCCAAAGATATTTCCGTTATTAAGAGCTTATATACTTATCCCATATTCTTCTATGTTAATATGGTAACAAGGGCCAGTTTTTTATTCATAGTGGTATACGTTCTTCAAAGGTTGAAAATCGCCCTGAAACATGAGGAAGAATTGAACAGGCTCAAGTCCGTCTTCGTTGCCAACGTTTCCCATGAACTTAAAAATCCGCTTGGTCTCATCAAAGAAGCGCTATCCCTTATCCTTGAAGGATTCGCCGGAGAAACGAACCCCAGGCAGAAAGGTATCATTGAAAGCGGAAAAAGAAATACGGAGCGCCTCATAAGATTAGTGACGGACCTTCTGGACCTCTCCAAAATAGAAGCAGGGAAGATGGAATTAAGAAGCGATAAGACAGACATAGTTCTACTGGTCAATGAGATATTGAAGGATCATGAAGCGGAGATATCCAAAAAGGCCCTTGTCCTAAAAAAAGATATTCAACAAAATGTTGGTTTAGTGCAGGCCGATAAAGATAAGCTTATGGAAGTCATGATCAATCTCTTAAATAACGCTATAAAATACACGCCAAGCGGCAGCATAGCCGTCAACCTTTCGGGTGACGAAAAGGAAGTCCGTTTCGAGATCGTTGATACGGGACCGGGTATCCCGCAAGAAGATATCAAAAAGATATTCGATAAATTTGAGCGCGTTACCGCTGAAAAAAAAGAGGGTACGGGCTTAGGCCTTTCCATAGCCAAGGATATAATAGAGTTGCATAAGGGAAAGATCTGGGTAGAGAGTACCGTTGGCAAAGGTAGCAAATTCATTTTTATATTGCCAAGAGATTTCAAAAAACTTTAATAAAATGAGAAGAAGATTAAGAGAAGAGACTGTTTTATTTATAAGTGTCATTAAATGGGTTTTCCTTGCCACCGTTACGGGAACGATAGTCGGTTTATCTACGGCTGTATTCCTGAAAATACTGAATTGGAGTACGGCTATCAGCGGCAGGTATCAATACTATTTTATCTTGCTGCCCATCGCGCTATTTTTGAGCGCTTTGATAATAAAATATCTGGCGCCTGACGCAGAAGGCCATGGGACAGAAAAGGTGATCGAGGCAATCCACAAACGGGCCGGTAAAATAAAGGTCACCGTAGTTCCCGTAAAGCTTATTACCACAATAATCACTGTTGCGTTTGGAGGTTCTGTCGGTAAGGAGGGACCTTGCGCTCAAATAGGCGGCGGTCTTTCCTCGGCATTTGCCGACATTTTTAAATTTGATGACAAGGAGCGTAAAAAACTGGTAATTTGCGGTATCAGCGCGGGTTTTGCTTCTGTTTTTGGAACGCCCATCGCAGGTTCAATATTCGGCGTAGAGGTTCTATTCATCGGCGCTATCCTGTACGATGTTTTGCTTCCTTCCTTTATTGCCGGCATAGTAAGCTATCATGTTTCGTCTTCTCTGGGCATAACATATTTTTATCATCCTATAAGTTTCGTTCCTGTTTTCAGCGAGTTATTTTTTATAAAAGTTATATTTGCCGGCATATTTTTCGGGCTGTGTTCGGTATTTCTTGTCGAGGTATTAAAACGCGTCGAAAAGTTATCAAAGAAAATAACATGGTGGGCTCCCCTGAAAGGTATCGCGGGCGGCGTTATTCTTATCGGGCTGACTTTTATATTCTCGAAACAATATCTAGGTCTCGGCCTTGATACGATCCAGAGCGCCATAAGCGGCGAAAAAACGGTATGGTATGCGTTTATTTTAAAGACTTTTTATACAAGCATTACGCTCGGTTTCGGAGGCAGCGGCGGTATCGTAACGCCAATTTTCTTTATAGGCTCCAGCGCCGGGACTCTCTTTGCCTCACTCTTTGGTTTGGACATAGCTACATTTGCCGCGATAGGCCTGGTAAGCGTTCTTGCTGGAGCGGCCAATACTCCTATTGCCGCTAGCATAATGGCGATGGAATTATTCGGACCTGCGATAGCGCCATATGCTACAGTCGCGTGTGTCGTAAGTTTTCTCATTACCGGGCACCGAAGCGTGTATCCATCCCAAATACTTTCTATGAAAAAATCGGAGTCCATTACCGTTGAAACCGGGAAGGAGATAGAGGGCGTTTTTGCGGAAGCCAACCCCCGCAAGAAAAGTCTTGCGGAAACGATGCTAAAAATATTCAAGATATTTAAAAAGGCAAAATAAGGGAGGGGTAAGATGAGCCAGGAAGAACATATCCTGCATGAATTGAAAGAGATGCATGGCTGGATCGCGCATACCGATAGACAGATATCGAGGGTCAAGTGGTCCCTTTGGGGGATAGTCGCAATATTGGTTCTTATAATAGCGATACTTTTAGCTAAATAGGAAGGAGCGTCTTATGCAGCGTTCGGATGAAGAAAAAGGTTATGAATCTCTGAGCCCGTTTGAGCTGAAGAACAAACTTATCAACATGGCCCAGACAAGCCGCGAGAGGATCATGTTAAATGCCGGAAGGGGTAATCCAAACTGGGTCGCCATAGCGCCGAGGGAAGGATTCTTCCGGTTCGGCATGTTCGCGCTGGAGGAGTCCCAGAGGTCGCCGCACAGGCCCGGGCTCGGGTCCGTGGCGCAAAAAGAGGGGCTATCAAAAAGGTTCAAAGACTTTCTAGCGAAAAACTCAGGTAAGCCGGGCGTAGCATTTCTAGATACTATATTTAGCTACGTATGCAGCGAGCTGAAAATAGGCGGGGACGACTTCCTTAACGAAATGGTGGATGCCGCGCTAGGCGACCACTATCCCACGCCGGACAGAATGCTTGAGCTTTGCGAAAAGATAGTACACAAATATTTTGACCAGGAAATGTTTGGCGGCCAGGCAGCAGGGAAATTCGACCTCTTTGCGACGGAGGGCGGGACCGCTGCCATGGATTATATATTTACGAGCCTTTCGGAAAATAAATTGATCCATAAAGGCGACAAGATCGCGATCGGCACTCCTATCTTCACGCCGTATATCGAAATACCGCGGCTTAACGATTATGAGCTTGTGGAGATAGACATAAAACAGGATGAAAATTCCGACTGGCAATACCCTGATTCGGAGATCGAGAAACTGGCCGATCCTGCGGTAAAAGCGTTCTTTCTGGTAAATCCATCCAACCCCACATCCGTCAGTATGCAGCAGAAATCGCTAGACAAAATAACAGATCTGGTGAAGACCCGAAGGAAAGACCTTATATTGCTTACCGATGACGTATACGGTACTTTCGTAAACGGTTTTAAGTCGCTGGCCGCTGCGGTACCGCATAACACGATCCTCGTCTATTCGTTTTCAAAGTATTTCGGCGCTACAGGATGGCGTCTGGGCGTCATTGGCATACATGAAGACAATATTTTTGATAAACGCATAGCGGCCCTCACGACAGCCGAAAAGGAAGAGCTCCATGCCCGTTACTGCACTGTGGAGCTGGACCCGGACCACATGAAATTGATCGACCGCATGGTAGCCGATTCGCGTTCGGTGGCGTTGCACCATACCGCGGGGCTTTCGACGCCCCAGCAGGTCATGATGGTGATGTTCGCGCTGCACTGCCTGACGAATAAGAAAGGCGATTACAAGAAGATGGCCCAGGATATCGTGACAAAGCGGTTTACGGACCTATATGCGTCTCTTGGGATACCTCACCCTCAGAATGCATACGATGCGCACTACTACACTACGATCGATATCCCGAAGCTTGCGAAGGCTAGATACGGCGCGGACTTCGTGGCGTATCTGGTAAAAAATTACGAGCCCATAGATTTCGTATGGTGCCTGGCCGCGAAAAAGTCTATCGTTTTAATGGACGGCGGAGGATTCGACGCTCCTAACATGTCGGTCAGGGTCTCTTTAGCTAATCTCAATGACGATGCATACAAGGCGATAGGCAAAGGAATAAGCGACCTTCTCGCGGAGTACTACCATGTATGGCAGATGTCAGGCCAAAAGTCGGAAGGGAGGACGCGTGCTTAATAATATTACGGATCTGATGCGCGCCAATCCGGAAATAGTGCTTTTCCTGGCGCTTGCTATAGGTTATTTCGCGGGCAAGCGTTTCAAGATATTCGGTTTTTCTCTCGGATCCACCGCATCTATCCTGCTGGCCGCAATTGTCGTCGGCCAGGTTGGTATAACGGTCCCGGCGCTTGTAAAGAATATAAGCTTTGCGCTATTTATATTTACGGTAGGTTACAAGGTCGGACCGCAATTTTTTGGCTCGCTCAAGAAGGACGGGACCAAGTATCTCTGGTTGACGGCGGTGGTAGCGATCACTGCCCTCGCGGCGACGCTTACCATTGGTAAGCTCATGCATTTTGATAAAGGTACGACAGCCGGCATGTTTGCAGGCTCGATGACGACCTCCGCCGCTATTGGCACAGGCGAAGGTGCGATCGGAGGGCTTGCTGTCCCCGGGAGCGATAAGAATGCGCTTGATTCGAATTTAGCCGTAGCGTACGCCATCACGTATATTTTTGGCACAGCGGGCACGATCATACTTGTAAAACTGGCCCCCGCGATATTAAGGATAGACCTCAAAGCAGAAGTGAAAAAGCTGGAGGCCGAGATGGGCGGCGGCGGGCTTGACGAAGAGACCCCGGGACTATTCTCATGGAGTAACCCTCTCGACATGAGGGCTTATACGGCGCTTAACGGAGCGGTCATAGGAAAGAACGTGTCCCAGGCGGAAGCCCTTCTGCCCGGAAGGGTAGCGATAGATAAAATAAAGAGAGGGAACACCTTCATCGAATGCACTCCGGAAACGGTCATATCGCGTGAAGACGTGCTTCTGGTGCTTGGTAAAACCGCTCAACTGGTGCGTGCCGATGAGCTGATAGGGCCGGAGATTGACCGGGCAAATGTTATGGATATGGCCGGAGAGGTAATGGATGTATGTGTCCTAAATAAGAACGTTGCCGGCAAGACTCTCGGGGAGCTTGGCAAGCTTAAACTTGCGCACGGGATATTTTTACGCAAAGCGACCAGGCAAGGGCATGAGTTGCCTATTATGCCCGGGACCGTGCTACATAAATGCGACGTACTGCAGATCGTCGGAGCCAGGGATGATGTAGAGAAGGCGGTCTCATTCTTAGGGTACGCGGAGCGGCCGACCACAGTAACCGACCTTGTAACAGTGGCAGTAGGCTGTATCGCCGGTACGCTTCTGGGGCTTGTCGTGATCCCGGTCTGCGGCATACCGATAACGCTGGGCATGGGCGGCGGAGTGCTCGTAGCCGGACTTTTGTGCGGATGGCTAAGGTCCATACATCCGACTTTCGGCCAGATACCCGGAGGCGCTCAATGGATACTGGGCGATCTCGGACTTAATTTATTCGTGGCATGCGTGGGCGTTTCTGCCGGGCCGCAGGCGCTTACTGCGCTTAAGACGACGGGTTTAGCCGTATTCCTGGGCGGTATCGCGGTGACTACGTTGCCTATAATCGCCATTCTCTTTGTCGGGCTAAAAATTTTTAAGATGAATCCGATACTGCTCTTAGGCGCGTCGACCGGTTCTCATAATTGCACGGCTTCGCTCAACGCTATAATAGAAGCCTCCGGCGGCAGTCCGTTAGCCGTGCTGGGCTACGCCGCTCCGTATGCTTTTGCGAACGTCCTCTTGACGGTTTGGGGCAGTCTCATCGTCAATTTGATGTAAATAAAGTAAGCCAATTCCTTGGCTGAATAAACTTGGAGGGTATTATGAAAGCAATAAAATACACCTGCCTTGTAATATATTGCATCGTTTTTTGTGCAGTTTTTGCCGCGCGTTCTTATGCTGAGCTGCCGACGGTTGTGATCGTTACTACGGGAGGCACGATAGCTGAGAAGACCGATCCGAAAACCGGCGGCGCTGTTCCCGCGGTGTCCGGTAAAGACCTCATCGAAGCCGTTCCCGGCCTTGGTAAGATCGCCAACATAGAGGTGGTTAATTTATGTAACATAGATAGCTCCCAGATGACGCCCGAGATATGGGCAAAGTTGTCTAAGACAGTCGACGAGAGCCTTGCCGACCCTAAGGTAAAAGGGGCGGTTGTTACCCATGGCACCGATACGATGGCCGAAGGGGCATACTTCCTCGGCCTTACCGTAAAGAGCGATAAGCCTGTAGTGTTTGTCGGTGCTATGCGCGATGCTTCCGATGTGTCGCCGGACGGACCGGCGAACATCCTGAATGCCGTAACGCAAGCGTGCTCGGAAGAAGCAAGGGATTGGGGCGTAACCGTAACGCTTAATGAGTATGTTAATTCCGCGAGAAACGTGGTGAAGACCAACTCGACCAATGTTCAGACGTTCAATTCCGGCGAGAAAGGGTATTTGGGGTATATAGCAATGGGGAAAGTCATCCGCTATAACGATGCTCCGGCCCGTCAAAAGCTCCCCATTCCCGATAAATTACCGGATGTGACTTTCCTGAGCACGTTCGCCGGGGATGACGGCTCGCTCGTGCGCTTTGCCGCGGACCATGGCGCTAAAGGTATAGTGATAGATGCCGTCGGCGCGGGCAACGTCAACGCGAAAGTTTATGAAGCCGTTAAATACGCCATCGCCAAAGGCATAGCCGTCGTAATAACCACGAGCGTTTATCACAGCGGTGTCTGGCCCATGTACGGCGACCAGGGTGGCGGTGAGACGCTCGAAAGGAACGGCGCCATATTAGGCGGTGACCTGCCCGGCGCCAAAGCGCGCCTTCTTCTTATGCTTGCGATCGCGAAAGAAAAAGGCGATCTGTCCAAAATCAAGGCATATTTTAAACGCTAGCCATGAGTAAAAAAATAATGGTTTTCGTTATAGTATTATGGTGTGCCTTTGCCGCGACCGCGGTATTTGCCGCAAGCGATAGAGGCGAGGTCTTTAATGCCGCGAAGTTTAACGATTGGCTATCTCAGAAGACGGCTACGGGCAACTGGGCCGGCCTCCGCTCTTCACTCGAGAGCGCGGGCATTTCCATATCCTCAAACTATACTACGGATATAGGCGGTAATCCCGCGGGTGGGCTTAAGCAGGTTGCTAAATATTCCGGATTTCTTTCTCTTGCCGCTGCGTTGGACTTTCAGAAAATAGCTTCCATAAAAGGATTGACGCTGAAGGTAAATAACTTTCTGGCTACCGGGCGCGATATATCGGCCGCCATAGGTTCTTTCTATAGCCCGCAGGAAGTATTCACATCCGGGGACTACTTTTTCGGTGAGCTCGACCTCTCACTGTCAATAATTGACGATATGTTCAACTTCGAGGTTGGCCGCATCTTCGCCGGAGATATCTTTGCCGTCTCACCCATGTTCCAGTATTATCTGACAAGCGCGGTCGACGGAAGATTGTCCGCCATTCCTTCCGACGTCTTTTTCCCGCATTATAGTATTGCCGCATGGGGTACGAGGGTCACCTATCAGCCGAACAAAGACTGGCACCTTATTGCCGGCCTGTATAATGCCGATCCGAATGTCGCAAAGGTCAATAATCATGGAGCTGATTTCGGTTTTGACATGGACAAAGGTTATCTTGCGGCGGGCCAACTCACTTACAGGCACGGACAGGAGAGGGGAGATCTGATACTTCCCGGAAGCATATCGTTAGGCAGTTATTACGAGTCGAGCCGGTTTACAGATCTATCGAACCTAAATAAACGTTGGCACGGTAATTATGGTTTTTATCTCATGGCCGATAAGATGATATATAAAGGCGAGTGGCCTGAGTATGAAGGCCCTTCCTATATGGCATCGGGCACAATGATCGCGCAGCGTCTTAAAAAACCTTATAGCCAGCAGACCGCTGTGCCGCTCGACAGGCCCAAAGGGCTCACGGCATGGGGCGCCGCCACCCTTGCTCCTCAGGATAATATAAATACGCAAACTTATGAGATCGCGACCGGTCTTGTTTATCAAGGCCTTCCGCCTAACCGTAATCGCGATGTCACGGCCTTCGCTTTCATCCTCGGGCATTTCAGCGAGAAACTCGAAGGGCAGAGCGATGAAATGATCCTTGAATTTAACCACAGGTTCCAGGCGGGGCCGTGGTGTTACCTTACGCCCGATATACAGTATATAATAAATCCGAACGGACAAAGCAATATCGATAATGCGCTGGTTTTAGGATTTGAAACAGGTTTTAACTTTTAATGCGTAAGATTGATTGTCTAAAAATTACTTGTCTATGCCGGTATCCAGCTATAATATATACCATATGATGGAAAAGATGGCGCGACAGCGTAAGCAGCAAAGCCGGGAGCTAAAGTCCCGGCTTTTGTTTGTCTCGATAGTTATGGTAGTCATGACGGCGGTTCCTGCCGGAGCCGCCAGCGTGGGAGATCCGGAAACGCAGGGGAAGAATAAGGTTGCGGCGGGAATAGAGTGGTCCTATGTCTTCGGCAGGGACCTGGATTTTATAAAAGCGGTGCGTCCGCCGGGACGTCAGAATGATAGGCCGCTGAACTTCAGGATATCGAAGGGGCAGGATCTTGTCAGCAGGATCTCTTACGGCTTGTTCAAGGCCGTGGACATATATATAAAATTAGGGGTCGTGCATTATGATTTTAAAGGCGATGTCTTTGTGGGAAATAAAAAGACTGTCGAGGAAAAGCTGACGGGAGGGGATTCCTTTCTTTATGGCGGAGGATTCAAGCTGGCTTATGAGATCAAACCGGGATGGATCGTAGGCTGCGACGCGCAATATCTTACGTCGGACCATGAGCTCGATTTCAGCGCCATCGGCATACCTTCGGGAGCGGTCACTAAAGCAAAATATTACACTTGCAGGGTGCAGGAATGGCACGCGGCCCCTTACCTCGCTAAAAGAATAGCGGATCTTACACCATATGTGGGAGTAAAGTATTCCGATCTCAGACTGGATCAGGGAAACCCAAACGATCCAAGGCGCTGGAACGATCTGATATTTAATTCCGATTATAATGTCGGCGTATTTGCCGGAATAGACTGGAACTTCAGGGATATCTTCAGATTGAACGTAGAGGGCAGGTTTGTGGATGAGACGGCGATGAGCGTCGGCGCAGTATATAGATTCTAGTTAGACATGGATATATAAAAGAAGAGGTTTATGAAAAAATCCGCGTCATGGTTTAAAGACTAGAGTAGCTTGAATATAAGGGTAAATTTTGTACCTTTACCTTTCACGCTATCGACATTGATCAGTCCCCTGTGAATATCCATTATGTTCTTTGTGACCGAAAGCCCCAGGCCGGTACCTTCAGCCCTTCCTTTTGTGGTAAAAAATGGCTCAAAGATCTTTTTCTTTGTATCCTCATCCATGCCGACACCCGTATCCTCCACTTCCACGACGAGCGTTTTTTCACCCAAGTTAAAAAAATCGTTACTTCTATATTCGATCGTATTTTTCGACTTGTCAAAACTTTTCAGGTAAGAACGGATATAGAGCTGTCCTCCGCGAGGCATAGCATCTATCGCGTTGTTAAATAGGTTTACAAATACCTGCTCGATCTTTCCTTGCTCGACAACGGTCGCGGGTAAGCCATCTGCCAATTCCCTGGATACTCTGATGCCGGCAACCTCGATTTTATGTTTTACTAGATCAAGGGAGCTTTCTATTATCGGATTTATGGCTTCGGATTTCATCTTTAATTTTTCATCCCTGGAAAAGCGAAGAAGCGCGCTTATGATGCTATCCGCTCTCTTAAGATTGATCTTCATCATCTTAAGTATTTCCTGGTCATCTTTATGGGTCGAAGGTAATTTGGACTCGAAATAATTTATCCCCTGCAATATTATCCCCAGCGGATTTTTTACTTCATGCGCTACGCCGCTGGCCATTCTCCCGACCGCTTCCATCTTTTCGGCGTGCATAAGCTGCTCCTGGGTTTTTTCAAGTTCCATATAGGCCGCTTGAAGTTTTTTCTCCGTTTTCACACGTTCAGCGACCTCTATCTCCAGGTCATTGCGCGCGTCGCTGACTTTTTTCAGGTCCCTTGTCACTATATCGACTTTACTTG